>NZ_JAJNAN010000059.1:0-15219 GCF_022227565.1 Ectothiorhodospira sp. 9100 | reverse complement strand
GGGGGGCCCGCCCCCAGGGCCAGCACAGTGCCTGCCTCGCCCCCTCATCCCCGGCCCTTCTCCCCCAGGGGGAGAAGGGAGTATCTGTAGCTGAATGGGTCCATTCATTTTAAGGCAACTGGTTGACAACCCAAATGAATATTCCCCGTGTCTGGGCCCCCCATGCCCATCAGGTTCATCTGGACTGCCAGGGTGAACATCGCCCCCTGACCTGCCGAAGTGATGGCTGGTGGTGGGACAGTCAGCCACTGGAACATGGCACCGACTACGCCTTCCTCCTGGACGGCGAAGGGCCTTACCCGGACCCTCGCAGCGCCTGGCAGCCCCAGGGGGTGCATGGGCCTTCCCGGTGGCTGGATCATGACCGCTTCACCTGGCACGACGCAGGCTGGCAGGCCCCGCCACTGGCCAGTGCCGTGATCCAGGAGATCCACGTGGGCACCTATACCCCCGAGGGCACCTTCGAGGCCATCATCCCGCGCCTGGATCACCTGCGGGATCTGGGCATCACCCATGTGGAACTCATGCCCGTGGCCGCCTTCCCCGGCCGTTACGGCTGGGGCTATGACGGCGTCGCCCTGTTTGCCCCCCACGCGCCCTACGGCGGTCCCGAGGGGCTCAAGCGACTGGTGGATGCCTGCCATGGCAAGGGTCTGGCGGTGCTGCTGGACGTGGTCTACAACCATCTGGGGCCCAGCGGCAATTACCTGGGTCGGTTCGGCCCCTATTTCACCGATGCCTATCACACCCCCTGGGGCGATGCCGTCAACCTGGACCGGGCCGACAGCCCCGAGGTGCGTCGGTTCTTCGTGGACAACGCCTTGCACTGGCTGGCGCACTATCACATCGACGGCCTGCGCATCGACGCGGTGCATGCCATCATCGACACCTCCGCCACGCATTTTCTCGAAACCCTCGCTGAAGCGGTGGAGCGCCTGCAGGCCCGCCTGGGCCGTCACCTCACCCTGATCGCCGAGAGCGACCTGAACGACCCGCGCATCATCCGGCCTCGGGCCGTGGGCGGGCTCGGGCTGGACGCCCAGTGGAATGAGGATTTTCACCACGCCCTGCATGCCGCCCTCACCGGGGAACGCCAGGGCTACTACGAGGACTTCGGCGACCTGGCGCACCTGAGCCGTGCCGTCACCCGGGGATTCTGCTACGCGGGGGCGTATTCCACCTACCGGCGCCGCCATCACGGCCGCAGCGCCGCCGATCTGCCGGGGCGCAGTTTCGTGGGTTGCCTGCAGAACCATGATCAGATCGGCAATCGGGCGGCGGGTGACCGCAGCACCCAACTGCTGTCCACCGGTCTGCTCAAGGTGGGCGCGGCCATCGTGCTCACCGCACCCTTCGTGCCCATGCTGTTCCAGGGGGAGGAATGGGGCGCGCGCACGCCGTTTCTGTACTTCACCGATCACCAGGAGCCGGACTTGGCCGAGGCCGTGCGGGAAGGGCGCCGCCGGGAGTTCGCCGCCTTCGGCTGGGACCCGGAGCAGGTGCCCGATCCCCAGGCCCTGGAAACCTTCGAGCGTTCCCGCCTGGACTGGGACGAGCGGGAGCCGCATCGGGACCTGCTGCAATGGCACAGGGATCTGATCCACCTGCGCCGGCATCATCCCGCGTTCAGCGATGACCGCCTGGCCCGGGTGGCGGCCCACGGCGATGAGCAGGCCCGCTGGTGGGTGATGTCCCGCCCCGGTATCGTGGTGGCCTGCAACCTGGCCCCCGCAGGGCAACGGGTGCCGTTGATGCAGCAACCCGGGAAGATCCTGCTCGCCTCGGCACCCGGGGTGAGCCTGGAGGCTGGCGGCGTCCAGCTGCCGGCCGAGTCGGTGGTGATCCTGGAAACATCCGACAGCGAGCCCGATTGCTCCCTTCTCCCCTTCCATCCTCACCCCAACCCCTCTCCCGCCAGCGGGAGAGGGGCTTCACACACAGACAACAACCAGAACAGACCATGACCCATCAGGAAAAACCCATCACCCGCCGCGGCCATTTCCTCCCCATCGAAGATCATGGCCTCATCGGTGATGGCACCACCGCCGCCCTGGTGGGCCGGGACGGTGCCATCTCCTGGCTCTGCGTGCCCCGTTTCGACAGTGATCCCCTGTTTTGCGGGCTGCTGGACCACGAACAGGGGGGCGCCTTCAGTGTGGCCCCCGAACCCCTGCTCAGCGCCTGCCAGTCCTACCACCCCGATACCGGCGTGCTGGTCACCCGCATGAGTGGTCCCGACGGCACCGTGGAGGTGACCGATGCGCTCACCCTGCGGGCCGGCGCCGATCTGTCGGAAGATGCCCCGGCAGGGCGCGGTGAGCTATTGCGCTACATTCGGGTGGTCAGTGGTCGGGTGCGTCTGCGCCTGCGTATTCACCCCCGGGGTGGGGCTCGCTGCGATCCCCATGGCGCGGGTTTGACCCTGCGGCCTGAGCGTCAGCCGGGCCTGGACCTGCATCTGGGCTCCAGCCTGATCCTGGGGGGGATGGATCAGTGTTTCGATCTGCGCGCTGGCGATACCCATCACCTGGTGCTCTCCTGGGGGGGGCATGCCCGCCGTTTTCACCTGCACCGTCCGGAGGAAACCCTGCAGACCACGCTGGAGGTCTGGCGTCAGTGGATGACCCATTTCGATTACCAGGGGCCGCGAGAGGCGCTGGTGCGGCGTTCTGCCATCACCCTCAAACTCATGGATTACACCGCCACCGGTGCCATGATCGCCGCCCCCACCTCGTCCCTGCCTGAGGCCCTGGGGGGGCCGCGTAACTGGGATTACCGCTACGCCTGGATCCGTGACGCCGCCTTCTCGGTCTATGCCATGGGCCGCATCGGCCTGCAGCATGAGGCCGAAGGTTTCATCGGCTGGGTGCTGGACGCCGTCGAGCGGGCCGGCTGGCCGCGGGTGCTGTATGACGTGGATGGCCATGTGCCGCCCCCGGAGCGTGAGGACCCGGATCTGGGCGGCTACCGGGGTGCCCGGCCCGTGCGTTGGGGCAACGACGCATCAGAGCAGCGCCAGCATGACGTCTTCGGCGAAATCCTGGACTGCGCCTACCGCTGGGTACAATGGGGTGGCTCTCTGGATGCCAGGCTCTGGACGCAGTTGCGACGCCTGGTGGATGCCGCTGCCCGGGAATGGCGCAACCCGGACCACGGCATCTGGGAGGTGCGCACCGCTGGTCGTCCTTTCACCTACTCCGCCGCGCTGTGCGCCGTTGCCCTGGACCGCGGCGCCCGCCTGGCCGAAACCCATCACCTGCCCGGGGATGTGGAGCACTGGCGTGCCGAAGCCCAGGCAATCCGTGAGGCCATCCTGGAAAGCGCCTGGGATCCTGAGCTGGAATCCCTCACCGAGCACCTGGGCGGCGGCGCTCTGGACGCCAGCCTGCTGGCCCTGCCTCTGCGGGGCGTGATTCCGGCGGACCACCCGAAGATGGTCGCCACGACGAAGGCCGTGATGAAGCATCTTGGGGCCGGCAATGGACTGCTTTATCGTTACCTGCCGGAAGAGTCCCCCGACGGCCTCAGCGGTCACGAAGGGGCCTTCCTGCTGTGCAGTTTCTGGCTGGTGGACAATCTGCTGGGGCAGGGTCGCCACGATGAGGCCATGGCGTTGTTCGACTCTCTGTGTGAACGCGCGAATCCCCTGGGCCTGTTCTCGGAGCAGATCGACCCCGCCAGCGGTGCCTTCCTGGGCAACTTCCCCCAGGCCTTCAGCCATGTGGGGGTGATTTCCAGCGCCATCAACCTGGCCCGGGCCGGATTCGGTCGCTCCGCTCCATAGGGCGTATGCTGTCCGCTATGCTCGATGATCGAGAGCCCCTCAGAAGGTCACTGACAATTCCATGAGACTCTTTAACTGTGGCTCTTGCGGCCAGTTGATCTACTTTGAAAACACCAGTTGCACCCGCTGTGGCCACACCCTGGGATTCCTGCCCGATACCCTGGAAGTGGCGGCCCTGGAGCCGGAGGAGGGCGGGTTGTGGCGACCGTTGGGCGCGGTATCCCAGGGGCGCTATCGCATGTGTAACCACTACGCCCGCGATGCGGTGTGCAACTGGATGGTGCCCGTTGAAGAAGATGAGGGGTTCTGCGCCGCCTGCCGCCTGAATCAGGTGATCCCGGATCTGGGCGTGCCCGGCAACAAGACGCTGTGGTACCGCCTGGAGACGGAGAAGCGCCGCCTGATCTATAGCCTGCTGCGCCTGAAACTGCCCGTGGTCCCCCGTTCCCACGACCCCTCCGGGCTGGCCTTTGCCTTCATGGCCGATGTGGAACCCCAGTTCTTCGAAACCGAGCGCGTCATGACCGGGCATGCCCGGGGTCTGATCACCATCAACGTCGCCGAGGCCGACCCTGCCACCCGCGAGCGCCTGCGAGAAAAGATGGCCGAGCCCTATCGCACCATCCTGGGGCATTTTCGCCACGAGTCGGGCCACTACTACTGGGAACGAATGATCCGGGACACCCCCTGGCTGGAGACCTTCCGGGCCCGGTTCGGCGATGAACGGGAGGACTATGCCCAGGCCCTGCAGCGGCATTACCGGCAGGGGCCGCCGTCGGACTGGGGGCAGCACTTCATCAGCAGCTATGCCAGCAGTCACCCCTGGGAAGACTGGGCCGAGACCTGGGCTCATTATCTGCACATCATCGACACCCTGGAAACGGCCCATGCATGGGGGCTGGAAGTGGGGCCGCGACTGGAGCAAGGGGCGCATCTGCGTGCCGCGCCGGATTTCGATCCTTATGAACAGCGGGAATTCACCGCCCTCGTGGACCACTGGTTGCCGTTGACCTACGCCCTCAACAGCCTCAATCGCAGCATGGGACACAGCCCTGCCTACCCATTTGTCCTGTCCCCCAAGGTGGTGGAGAAGATGACATGGATCCACCGGATCGTTGGCGGGGAACGGCCAGCTTGACCTGGTGCGCGGCATCCACGATGCTCCTTGCATCACACGAACAGACCGCTGCCGGGAGCCCGCCCACATCATGCTGTTGATGATCGATAACTACGATTCCTTCACCTACAACCTGGTGCAGTATCTGGGCGAGCTGGGTGCCGATGTGGATGTGCGCCGCAACGATGTCCTCACCGCAGACGAGATCGAGGCCATGGCCCCGGAGCGCATCGTCATCTCTCCCGGCCCCTGCACCCCGGATCAGGCGGGAATCTCCCTGGAGGTGATCCGCCGCTTTGCCGGGCGAATACCGCTGCTGGGCGTATGCCTGGGTCACCAGAGCATTGGCCAGGCCTTTGGCGGACACATCATCCACGCCCGGGAGATCATGCATGGCAAGACCTCCATGGTGCATCACAAGGACATCGGTGTTTTTCAGGGCCTGGAAAACCCCCTGGAGGCCACCCGCTACCACTCCCTGGTAATCGACAAGACCCGCCTGCCCGACTGCCTTGAAGTGACCGCCTGGACCGAGACCCCGGATGGCCAGCTGGACGAGATCATGGGCGTGCGTCACCGGAACATGGCCGTGGAGGGGGTGCAGTTTCACCCGGAATCCATCCTCACCCGGCAGGGGCACGAGCTGCTGCAGAACTTCCTGCGCACGCCCCTTGTGGTTGACCGGTCGCCCGGAGGCCGTGAAAATCCCGCCAAACACCAAGACAGGGGGCGGGCGACACCATGAACATGCAGGAGGCCATCCGGGCCGTAACCGAACACCGGGATCTCTCCGGGCAGGAGATGATCACCGTCATGCGCCAGGTCATGACCGGCGAGGCCACCCCCGCACAGATTGGCGGTTTCCTGGTGGGGCTGCGCATGAAGGGTGAAACCGTGGATGAAGTCGCCGCCGCGGCCTCCGTCATGCGTGAACTGGCCACCCGGGTGGAGGTGGATACGAAACACCTGGTGGATACCTGTGGCACGGGGGGGGATGCCTCCGGCACCTTCAACATCTCCACCGCCGCCGCCTTCGTGGTGGCCGCCGCCGGCGGGCGGGTGGCCAAGCATGGCAACCGTTCCGTCTCCAGCCGGTCCGGCAGCGCCGATGTGCTGGAAATTGCCGGCGTCAATCTGGATCTGGAGCCGGAACAGGTGGCCCGCTGTATCAACCAAGTGGGCGTGGGTTTCCTGTTCGCGCCTCGTCATCATGGGGCCATGAAGCACGCCGTGGGGCCCCGTCGCGAGATGGGGGTGCGTACCCTGTTCAACGTGCTCGGCCCGCTCACCAACCCGGCCGGCGCCCCCAATCAGGTGCTGGGCGTGTTCAGTACCCATTGGCTGGAGCCCCTGGCTCAGGTGCTCAGGCTGTTGGGCAGCCGTCATGTCATGGTGGTGCATGCCGAGGATGGCCTGGATGAGATCAGCATCGGTTCCCCCACCCGGGTGGCGGAGTTGCGTGATGGCAAGGTCACCACACGCATCATTGCCCCCGAGGCGTTCGGTCTGGAGCGCACGCCCCTGGATGCGGTGCGGGTGGACAGCGCCGAGGAGAGCCTGGCGTTGATTCGAGGTGTCTTCGAAGGTCGCCCCGGGCCAGCAAGGGATATCACCCTGCTCAACGCCGGTGCGGCCATCTACGTGACCGGTCTGGCCGACACCCTGGAAGCGGGTGTCCAGCGGGCCGCCCAGGTCATCGACAATGGTGGCGCCGCCGCCAAGATGGACGAGCTGGTGGCCGTATCGGGGGCGATCCAGTGAGCGGCGCACCGGATATTCTCAAGAAAATCCTCGCCCGCAAGCGCGAGGAAGTGGCCGAGCGTTGCCAGCACACCCCCCTGGACGACCTGGTCCGCATCATGGATGTCGCCCCGGTCGTGCGCCCTTTCCTCCAAGCCCTGCGCCATCGCATTCAAGCCGGCGATCCGGCCGTGATCGCCGAGGTGAAGAAGGCCAGCCCCAGCAAGGGGGTGTTGCGAGAGGATTTCAACCCGGCAGCCATCGCCCGAAGTTACGAGCAGGGCGGGGCCGCGTGTCTCTCCGTGCTCACGGATCATGATTTTTTCCAGGGGCATGAGGTCTACCTGCAGGAGGCGCGTGCCGCCTGTGGTCTGCCGGTGCTGCGCAAGGATTTCATCATCGATCCCTACCAGGTCTACGAGGCCCGGGCCATGGGTGCCGACTGTGTCCTGCTCATCGTCTCCGCCCTGGGGGATGCGAACCTCAAGGACCTTCTGCTGCTCATCCACGAACTGGGCATGAACGCCTTGGTGGAGGTGCATGACGGGGAGGAGCTGGATCGCGCCCTCAACCTGGATGCCACCCTGATCGGCATCAACAACCGCAGCCTGCGCACCTTCGAGACCCGCTTGGAAACCACTCTGGACCTGGTGACGCGCGTACCCGAGGACCGGCTCCTGGTCACCGAGAGCGGCATCCACAGCCGCGAGGATGTGGAGCGCATGCGAACGGCGGGCGTGCACACCTTCCTCATCGGCGAGGCCTTCATGAAGGCCCCCGACCCGGGCCAGGCACTGGCCGCCATGATGGGCTTCACCCAAGTCTGAGATCGTGCCCCATGATGGGCTCTGGTCCAGACCTGACCTCGGGCACCGTGGGAGCGGGCCTGCCCGCGAAGGGCAGAACCCCATAACCCACCATCCCGCCCGGGAATCGACAACCACCATCGGCAGGCGTAATCTGACCAGTGAGGCACCCCACGCCCCACGGCGTGGAGAGAATAAACAAAAGCCCGACACCAAAGGAGGCTGCCATGGCTGCGCGCTATGCTCTGATTCCGTCCCATACGCTGTCTGAACATGTCACGGTGCACCGTTTTGGTCAGGGTCTGCCCTCCCGGGTGACCATGGAGGACCCGGCCGCAGATGTCATGACCGATTTCCGCCGCGTGGAGGCGGTCACCGCGCCCCCCGAGATGCCCATGGATGCGGCCCTGCAGAAGATGATCCATGCAGGGGTGCGATTGCTGATCGTGGTGGACCGGGATGAGGGTGTGCTCGGGGTGGTCACCGCCCGGGACATCATGGGTGAGAAGCCGGTGAAGACGGTCTCCGATGAGCGCATCGCGCACAACGACCTACTGGTGCAGCATGTGATGACGCCCCGGGGGGAGCTCAGTGTGATGGACCATTTTGATGTGGTCACGGCCCGGGTGGGGGATGTGGTGGTCACCCTGCGCGACGCGGGGCGTCAGCACGCGCTGGTGGTGGAATATGACGATCAGCGCCGGGAGATTTTGCGGGGGCTGTTCTCACTGACACAGATTGGCCGTCAGTTGGGGGTGGAAATCACCTCCGAGGGCCCGGTACAGAGCTTTGCGCAGATTGAGAAGTTGTTGAATCGGTAGGGGCTTCGGTTCAAACCTTGGCGGGGGCGGCACGCACAACGGGGCCGTTCACGAACGGCCCGTACAGGTTGGGCGGCGGCACGCACACAGACTGGGCGGCGGCACGCACAAATCGCGGTGGCACGCACAACACCGTAGGGGCGCTTCGAGAAGCGCCCGGCCGTTGCCGCGGATACCATCTCACCCACCCGACAGGCCACCGACTCCAGACACCCCGCCGGGGCCGTTCACGAACGGCCCGTACAGATGCCCCTATCTTGTATCTGTTCTTACAAATCCCCCGCCGGATTTTCATCCCCCTGTGCCCGGGGTGCCAAAAACTCCTTCTCCAGCGCCTTCACCCGAACCTCCATGGCCGAGAGGCGCTCGCGGGTGCGCTCCAGGACGGCGGCCTGCACCTCGAACTCCTCACGGGTCACCAGATCCATACGATGGAAGGCGCCGGACAGGCCCGCCTTGAGGTTCTTCTCGATGTCCGCCTGAACGTGCTGCACCGATTCGGGCATCATCCCGCTCAGTTTGCGGACCATTTCATCCAGGCTCTTGTTGTCGATCATGCTGCACCTCCGTGCGGTGTTCGTGTGTTGTCGTTATTTTACGCCTTAAGCCTGCCGAAGGGCAGGCACCGTGTTTGGCGCCTCGGCATCGTGCCCGCCGCTCCCCTCATCCCCAGCCCTTCTCCCCAGAGGAGAGAAGGGAGTGACTTCCCATCGCTGAGCCCCTCTCCCCAGAGGGGGCAGGGGGTAACTCCCCATCGCTGAGCCCCTCTCCCCTCAGGGGAGAGGGGTTGGGGTGAGGGGATAGCGAAGCCCCACCGCAGATATGCCCCATAACAGTGCAAGAATCCCCGCCCAGCCACCCAAAACAGGGCGCCCCTCACAACCAAAAGCGTGAGCCAATTCACAAAACATTGAAAAACCGAAAAAAACCAACCTGGCACGCCAAATGCTATTTCCCTCTCAGCAGTGACATTTACACCACACACGTCAACAACAACCTGCGAGAGAAAAACGCCATGAGCAAGATCTTGACCCAAACCGCCCTGACCGCCGCCGTCGCCACCGCCCTTCTTGCGGGCACGGCCATCACCTCCACGGCCTCGGCCGAGGTCAGCGCCAATATCGGTTTCACCAGCAATTACATGTTCCGAGGCATCACCCAGACCGAAGATCAGGCGGCCGTTCAGGGTGGCCTGGACTATGAGCACGCAGGGGGATTCTACGCCGGCACCTGGGCCTCCAACGTGGATTTTGGCGAAGATGATGACGGCGACGACGTCAAGGGCTACGAAATCGATGGCTACTTCGGCGTGGCCGGCGGCATCGGCGATTCCGGTGTGGGCTTTGACGTGGGCTACATCTACTACGCCTATCCCACGCTGGACGATGCGGATCTGGGCGAAATCTACGGCGCCCTGGACTTCATGGGCTTCTACGGCATGGTCAACTTCGTCACCAATGCGGATGCCAGTGAGCTGGAAGACACCCTCTCCTATGAACTGGGTTACGCCTTCGACATCATGAGTGACACCAGCCTGGGCGCCACCGTCGGCTATGTGGACCCCGACGAAGGCGACGGTGACTACACCTGGTGGTCCCTCTATGCCACCAAGGCCACCGACCTGGGTGACTTCACCTTCGCCTACACCCAGAACGACATCGACGCACCCCAGGGCAGTAACATCGACGACCCGCGCGTCAACGTCTCCTACGTCATGTCCTTCTAATCCGACCCAGAGACACCCATGCACACGGTGGGCGGCCTGACCGGCTGTCCACCCAAGGAGCAGCGAACATGAAACTGGTCACAGCCATCATCAAGCCCTTCAAGCTGGACGACGTGCGGGAAGCCTTGTCGGAGATCGGCGTGCAGGGCATCACCGTCACGGAGGTCAAGGGCTTCGGGCGCCAGAAGGGCCACACCGAACTCTACCGGGGGGCCGAGTACGTGGTGGATTTCCTGCCCAAGGTGAAGATGGAAGTTGCCGTGGATGATCCCCTGGTGGATCAGGTCATCGAGGCGGTCAGCAAATCCGCCAACACCGGCAAGATCGGCGACGGCAAGATCTTCGTCTTCCCGCTGGAACAAGCGATTCGCATCCGCACCGGCGAAACCGGCACCGACGCACTCTAAATCACGAACAAACACTCACTTGGCGGGGGATTCATTGTGGAAAACCAAGTCATAGAAATCGCATACGCGCTGGACACGTTTTATTTCCTCGTGTCGGGCGCCCTGGTCATGTGGATGGCCGCAGGGTTCACCATGCTCGAGGCGGGCCTGGTCCGCTCCAAGAGCACCGTGGAAATTCTCACCAAAAACATCGCGCTGTATTCCATCGCCTGCATCATGTACATGATCATCGGCTACAATATCATGTATGGCGGCGGTATCAATGCCCTCATTCCCAGCTTCTGGCCCATGCTCAGTTCCGTGGACAACACGGCTGAAGAGGTGATCGCCAGCGGTGGGGACATCTACTACTCCAACCTGTCGGACTTCTTCTTCCAGGTGGTCTTCGTGGCCACGGCCATGTCCATCGTCTCCGGTGCCGTGGCCGAGCGCATGAAGCTGTGGGCCTTCCTGACCTTCTGCGTGGTGCTCACCGGCTTCATCTATCCCATCCAGGGTTTCTGGAGCTGGGGTGGCGGTTTCCTCAGCGAGATCGGCTACTCGGACTACGCCGGTTCCGGCATCGTCCATCTCACCGGTGCTGTGGCCGCCCTGGCCGGTGTGCTCCTGCTGGGTGCTCGTAAGGGCAAGTATGGTCCCAAGGGCCAGATCAACGCCCTCCCGGGTGCCAACATGCCCCTGGCCACCCTGGGTATCTTCATCCTCTGGCTGGGCTGGTTCGGCTTTAACGGCGGTTCCGAACTCAAGATCTCGGACGTTGACTCCGCCAACGCCGTGGCCCGGGTATTCACCAACACCAACCTCTCCGCCGCCGGGGGGGTGGTGGCCGCACTGATGACCTCCCGCCTGCTGTTCGGCAAGACCGACCTCACCATGGGCCTCAACGGCGCCCTGGCCGGCCTGGTGGCCATCACCGCCGAACCGCTGATGCCGCATCCCGCCCTGGCGGTGCTGATCGGCGTGATCGGTGGTGTGCTGGTGGTCTTCTCCATCGTCCTGCTGGACAAGGTGAAGATCGACGACCCGGCAGGCGCCATCTCCGCCCACGGCACGGCCGGCATCTGGGGTGTGTTCGCGGTGTTGCTCTCCAACCCGGACGCCAGTTTCGTGGGGCAGTTGGTGGGCGTGGCCTCCATCTTCGCCTTCGTCTTCATCGCCAGCCTGCTGTTCTGGCTGATCCTCAAGTACACCATGGGGATCCGGGTCAGCGAAGAGGACGAACTGAAAGGTGTGGACATCGCCGAATGCGGCCTCGAGGCCTACCCGGAGTTCACCGCCGGCCGTAAGTAAGTCTCCTCTGCAGGGAGTGAAGTGGTTGCGGGCGCCTAAGGCGCCCGCTTTTTTTGGTGCGCCAGGCATGGCGCGCAGCGCCTGACTGGCGCTGTTTCCGAGGGTGGTGCCTCGGAATAGCAAGAGCAATTACCTGTGCCCCGTCAAGGCCCTGTCCAGGCGCTTTCGTGGCCACATGGTCGCGAGCTTGAGGCAGGCGTCCGACAGTGGGGAGCTGTCTCGGGTGACTCGCCCCGGGGAGGTCGACTATCTGCTGGACGAACTGACAGACAGGGCTCCCGCACAAGCACAGCACCAGCAGGGCCATGATAGACTGCCACCGGCAAGATACTTGTCCCTGGAGGGCCAGGCATGGCGAACCATCAGCGCCTCAGACTCCCCATCGGGATTCAGACCTTCTCCGAGATCCGCGAGGGGGACTATTACTACGTGGACAAGACCCCAGTCATCGAGTGCCTGGTCCACCAGAACAAGTACTACTTCCTCTCCCGCCCCCGACGCTTCGGCAAGAGCCTGCTGCTGGATACCCTGCGCTGCCTGTTTGAAGGCCGTCAGTCACTCTTTGAGGGGCTCTACATCCACGACCGCTGGGACTGGAAGACCGTCCATCCGGTCATTCGACTGAGCTTTGGCGATGGGGTGCTGACCAGCCGTGATGCCCTGGACATTCACATCCATGAACTGCTCAACGCCCAGGCCGAAGCGCTGGACGTTTCCCTGCGCAATACCTCGATTGCCGGCCGTTTTCGTGAGCTTATCCACCAAACGCACCAGCGCCATGGTGAACGGGCGGTGCTGCTGATCGACGAATACGACAAGCCCATCCTGGACAACATCCGCTATCCCGAGCGCGCCCGCGAACTGCGCGAAGGCCTCAAGAACCTCTACAGCGTGCTCAAGGATGCCGACCCGCACCTGCACCTGGTGTTGCTCACCGGCGTATCCAAGTTCAGCAAGGTCAGCCTGTTCTCGGGGTTGAACAACCTGCGCGACATCACCCTGCTACCCGACTACACCACCCTCTGCGGCTACACCGATGAAGACCTCGATACGGTGTTTGCCCCCGAGCTGCCAGGCCTGGATCGCGATGCCATCCGGCAGTGGTACAACGGCTATCGCTGGGGTGGGCAGGAGGTGACCTCCGTCTACAACCCCTTCGACGTCCTGCTGTTGCTCCAGAATCGCCAATTCGGCCCCTACTGGTTCGAGAGCGCGACCCCCACCTTTCTGGTGGAGATTCTCAAGGACCGCGGCGTCTTCACCCCCGCGCTCACCGCCTGGCACAGCCGGCCGGCACTGCTCAGCCGCTTCGATGTGGAGGACATCTCCACCGATGCCCTGCTGTTTCAGACCGGCTACCTCACCTTGAAGGACATCCACGAAGAAGTCCCGAACCGGCCGCTCTACAAACTGGGCCTGCCCAACCAGGAGGTGGAGATCAGCCTCAATGAGGCCCTGCTACCGGCGCTGGGCGTGAGTCATGCCATCTTCGATGACGTGGTCATCCGCTTGCCCCGCCTGCTGAAGGCCGCCGACATGGCAGGCCTTGAGGCCCACATGAAAGCCCTCTACGCCGGCCTGCCTCACGATTGGTACCGCAACAACCCCATCGCCCAATACGAAGGGCATTATGCCAGTGTGTTTTACAGCCACTTTGCGGCCCTGGGCGTTCAGGTCACGGTGGAAGATTCCAGCCACCATGGCAAGGTGGACATGGCGGTGGACTTTGCCGGGCACATCTACCTGTTCGAGTTCAAGGTGGTGGAGCAGCTGCCCGAAGGCAAGGCCCTGGCGCAGATCAAGGCCAAAGGCTACGCCGAAAAATACCGCGCCACCGGCAAGCCCATTCACCTGATCGGTGTGGAATTCTCCCGCGAAAGGCGGCAGATCGTGGCTTTTGATGTAGAGACGATCTGAACCTTCAAATGGGGACAGACAGTGCGCCGGGATAAGCTGGCGAGAGATTGGAGGTGCAAATCCTCTGCCCGGTAAGGCGTAGCGAACCGCTGGGACCCCGAGTCATGGGCATCTGCTCGCGAGGGCAGGGGCTAAGCGTTGACAGGGGAACACACAGGCCCGGTATTGAGCTCCGAAATCAAGGTTGGGAATGCTGACCGCGTTGTCTGATCGGGAAAGCAAAACTGCCAGCTGCGCTAGGCGCGAGCAGCGGGCAGATTCCCCGGAGTCGTAGACCCGGAGCATGTGTGGATGTCTCTCGTACGGAACCCGGGAGGCCTCGTGCGCGTGGCAGCGATGCCACTGTTTGCCCAAGGTGAAGAGCTGATCGGCAAGCAGAGCGTGACGAGGAGTCGGACAAGGTCATAGTAGTGGAGAAGCAGGCGAACAAAATGAAGCCGAACGAAGCAGTACGACGTGAAGCCCAGTGGCGGAGCCTGTGGAGCGAAGGGCCTTGGCGAAGAGAAACCCCTGAAAGGACGCCCGTGACCGGGACCCAGAGCCTGGGGCAAGCGGTTAGCGGACTGGACAGGGTGCGTGCAGCAGCAAAGCGGGACCGCATGTTGCGACTGACCAACCTGATGCACCACCTCGATGTGGACCTCTTGCGGCGTGCCTACCAGGCACTCAACCGCAAGGCGGCACGAGGCGTCGATGGACTGAGCTGGGAAGACTACGGCCAGGAACTCGACGTCCGCCTGCAGGACCTGCACAGCCGCATCCACAGTGGGCGATACCGACCGCAACCGGTCAGGCGAGTATGGATCCCCAAGGCGGACGGCCGGCAACGGCCGTTGGGCGTAACCAGCATCGAAGACAAGCTGGTCCAACAAGCCTTGGTGTATCTACTCAACCCCATCTACGAGGTGGACTTCAAAGGATTCAGCTACGGCTTCAGGCCGGGGCGCAGTCAACACGATGCGCTCGATGCCCTGCATGTGGCGATCACACAGCGCAAGGTCAACTGGATACTGGACACGGATATCAGCGCCTTCTTCGACAGGGTCGATCATGGCTGGCTGCTCAAGTTCGTGGCCCATCGGGTGGGGGATCGCCGCGTGCTCAGGCTGATAGAACAGACCCTCACGGCAGGTGTGATGGAAGGCGAACAGCGGTACCCGACAAAAGCAGGGACCCCTCAAGGGGGCGTACTCTCGCCGCTGCTGGCCAACATCTACCTGCACTACAGCCTGGACCTTTGGGTGGACGCATGGCGCAAGCGATACGCACGCGGAGAAGTGTATATCGTGCGTTATGCCGATGATGCGGTGCTGGGTTTCCAGTACCGCGACGATGCCAACCGGTTCAGGGGGGCGCTGACCGAAAGGCTGGCGAAATTCTCCCTGGAACTGCATCCGGAAAAGACCCGGCTGGTCGAATTTGGCCGATACGCTGAAACCAACCGGGCCAAACGCAAAGAAGGCAAACCCGAAACCTTCGCATTCCTTGGATTCACGCACATCTGCGGCAAACGCCGTGCGGATGGTCGCTTTACCGTGCACCGTACGACCTTGGGCAGACGGCTGCGGGAATTTGTGGGCAAGCTGAAAGACTGGCTACGGACCAACCGGC
>NZ_JAJNAN010000058.1:0-15500 GCF_022227565.1 Ectothiorhodospira sp. 9100 | reverse complement strand
CGGCCTGCGTTTTGCAATTCGCGAAGGTGGCCGCACGGTCGGCGCCGGCGTGGTTGCCAAGATCATCGAGTAAGTCATTCACGGCATATGTCGTGTTGTAGGTGGTACTTGAAGGTGATTTAAGGGATTGAGGGGTTTCGCCGCTGGCGTTTACCCCTCGGTCCCTGTATCCTCTCTAACGTACCTGTTTGTTATAGGCCAGTAGCTCAATTGGCAGAGCAGCGGTCTCCAAAACCGCAGGTTGGGGGTTCAAGTCCCTCCTGGCCTGCCATTTCTAGCAACCCCTTGCGGTTGCAATCGGGTCACTTTATCCCATGGCAGGTAAAGCGGAAGAAGTAGAAGGTGCCGGCTTCGACACCGTCAAACTGCTGGCGGCCGTCGGGCTGCTGGTGGCGGGCGTCACCGGCTTTTACTGGTTTGCGGATCAGTCCACCCTGCTGCGCGTGTTAGGCCTGATGGCCTTTGCCGCGGTATCGGTGGGTATTATTTTCACGACCGCTAAAGGTCGTTCCCTGGCCGCCTTCCTGACGGATGCCCGCACAGAAGTGCGCAAGATGGTCTGGCCCTCGCGGGCCGAGACCCTCCAGACTGCCCTGGTTGTCATTGCGGTCACCATTTTGGTCGCAATCTTCCTGTGGCTGATCGACATGCTGCTCGGCTGGTCGATCCGCGAATTCATCCGTTGAGCGATTAGGAAGTCAAGATGGCCCTGCGTTGGTATGTCGTACATGCGTACTCCGGTTTTGAAAACCAGGTGAAGCGCTCCCTGCGGGAGCGTATCAACCGGATGGGCATGGAAGACAAGTTCGGCGAGATCCTCGTGCCCACCGAAGAAGTGGTGGAAATGCGCGATGGTCAGAAGCGCAAGAGCGAGCGCAAGTTCTTCCCTGGCTATGTTCTGGTGCAGATGGAAATGGACGAGGACAGTTGGCACCTGGTGAAAAGCGTGCCCAAGGTCCTTGGGTTCATCGGCGCCAGCCAGGACAAACCTTCCCCCATCTCCGAGAAAGAGGCCGACACCATCCTCCAGCGCATGCAGGACGGGGTCGACAAGCCGCGTCCGAAGGTGCTGTTCGAGGCCGGCGAGGTGGTGCGCGTGACCGATGGTCCGTTCAACGACTTCAATGGCGTGGTGGAAGAGGTCAACTACGACAAGAGTCGCTTGCTGGTGGCCGTGCAGATCTTCGGTCGCTCCACGCCGGTGGAGCTGGAGTTCCATCAGGTGGAGAAGACCTGATCAGGCAATGATCGGGATGCTGGCAGGCGTGCCGGCGATCAAATCCTTGAACGGCAGCGAATCCCGGGCGTGACCCGGGATTCGCTGCTTTTCCCCAGGGGAGCCGAAAGGCGCTAACACCCATATTCAGGAGTCCATACCATGGCGAAGAAGATTGAAGCTTACATCAAGCTTCAGGTGGCGGCCGGCAAGGCCAATCCCAGTCCCCCGGTGGGTCCGGCGCTGGGTCAGCGCGGCGTGAACATCATGGAGTTCTGCAAGGCATTCAATGCCCAGACGCAGGACATGGAACCGGGTCTGCCGATTCCCGTGGTGATCACTGTGTATTCCGATCGCAGCTTCACCTTCATCACCAAGACGCCGCCCGCGGCTGTGTTGTTGAAGAAGGCGGCCGGTATCAAGAGCGGCTCCGCCACCCCTAACACCTCCAAGGTGGGCAAGGTCACGCGTGAGCAGGTGGAAGAGATCGCCAAGACCAAGTGGCCTGATCTGACCGCTGCCGATATGGATGCCGCTGTTCGCACCATTGCTGGAAGTGCCCGTGCCATGGGCCTTGACGTGGAGGGCCTCTAAGATGGCTAAACTGAGCAAGCGTATGCGGGCCATCCGCGAGAAAGTGGAGCCCGGCAAGTTCTATCCCCTGAATGATGCCTTGCAGATCCTCAAGGATGCGGCTTCCGTGAAGTTTGCCGAGTCCGTGGATGTGAGCGTGAATCTGGGTGTGGACCCGCGCAAGTCCGACCAGGTGGTGCGGGGTTCCACTGTGCTGCCCAACGGCACCGGCAAGACCGTGCGCGTGGCCGTGTTCACCCAGGGTGCCAATGCAGACGCTGCCCGGGAAGCCGGTGCGGATATCGTAGGCATGGATGACCTGGCCGAACAGGTGAAGGCCGGCAATCTGGATTTTGACGTGGCCATCGCCAGCCCCGACGCCATGCGTGTGGTGGGGCAGCTGGGCCAGATCCTGGGCCCCCGCGGCCTGATGCCGAACCCGAAGGTGGGTACCGTGAGCACCGATGTGGCCACGGCGGTGAAGAATGCCAAGGCGGGTCAGGTACGTTACCGCACGGACAAGTCCGGTATCATCCATTGCACTATTGGCAAGGTGAGTTTTGAGCCGCAGGCGCTGGAGGAAAACCTCAATGCGCTGCTGAGCGATCTGCAGAAGGCCAAGCCTTCCGCAGCCAAGGGTGTGTACATGAAGAAAGTGACGGTCTCCACCACCATGGGCCCGGGTGTTCCCGTGGACCAGGGGAGTCTGGCTATCTGATGAATGAAGCCCCTCTCCCGCCAGCGGGAGAGGGGTTGGGGTGAGGGTGGTGATGGGTATAGTGCCCGCCGCTCCCCTCATCCCCGGCCCTTCTCCCCTGAGGGGAGAAGGGAGCAACAAGATTAAGTAGGTTTGGGTAGGACTGCCGGCGGTTGCCGGCATCCGTCCAAGACCGCAGGTGTGCCGGGGAGGCCTGGCACTTAATGAAGCGGCAGTTTCGCCTGCGCAGACGGTGTCTCCCGATTCAGGTTCTTCCTGCTGAGGGTACGCCGTGAAAGGGGTCGGGGAATGGTTCCTCGGCTTTATCACTCAGCGTCGGAGGCGTAGTTAAGCCCCCGTCGTCAGACAGGAGGTAGGTAATCCGTGGCACTGAATCTCGAAGACAAGAAAGCGATTGTCTCTGAGGTCGCCGCGGTGGCCGCTCAAGCACATTCGGCCGTGGCTGCCGAATACCGTGGACTGTCCGTTGCCGAGATGACCGAACTGCGCCAGAAGGCGCGGGACACCGGTGTCTATCTGCGGGTGGTGAAGAACTCCCTGGCCCGCCGCGCGGTTCAGGGGACCGATTTCGAGTGCATGCAGGAAGGGATGGTGGGTCCGCTCATTATTGCCTTCTCCCAGGAAGATCCTGGTGCAGCCGCTCGTCTGGTCAAGGACTTCTCCAAGGACCACAAAAAGCTTGAGTGCAAGATGGTGTCCGTGAGCGGGCAATTGCTGGGACCGGCGGAACTTGAACGCCTGGCCAGTATGCCGACCCGCGATCAGGCCATCAGCATGCTCATGGCGACGATGAAAGCCCCGCTCGACAAGTTTGCTCGCACTGTCAATGAAGTGCCTGGCAAGCTGGTTCGCACCGTGGCCGCCATCCGGGACCAGAAGCAGGCCGCCGCCTGACCCATTATTGAACCGAATCGGGTATTGCACCCTCTTAGGAGTTAAATCATGGCAGTTTCGAAAGAAGACATCCTGGAAAGCATTGGCAACATGACCGTCCTGGAGATCGTTGACCTGATCTCCGCCATGGAAGAAAAGTTCGGCGTGTCCGCCGCTGCCGCTGTGGCCGCTGCTCCGGCTGCTGCTGGTGGCGCTGGCGAAGCCGCTGAGGAAGTGAAGGACGAGTTCGACGTGGTGATGTCCAGCTTCGGCTCCAACAAGGTTGGCGTGATCAAGGTCGTGCGCGGCCTGACCGGCCTGGGCCTGAAGGAAGCGAAGGACATGGTGGAATCGGCTCCGGCCACCATCAAGGAAGGTGCCAACAAGGACGATGCCGAGAAGATGAAGAAGGAACTGGAAGAAGCCGGCGCCACTGTCGAACTGAAATAAGGCGTTGGTCTGGTCCTTTGTTGAAAGACCAGGTCCTGTCAGTACAGGGGCTGGCGGTGCTGCACCGCCGGCCTCTTTCTGCTTGTCCCAGCTCACTTGTTCCTGTGAGTGGCGTGTCGATTCTGTCGATTCTAGTGTGAGGAATCACAATGGCTTATAGCTACACCGAGAAAAAGCGAATCCGCAAGGACTTCGGCAAACGGCCCCAGATCCTTGAGGTCCCCTATCTGTTGGCCACGCAGATTGATTCCTATCGGCAGTTCCTCCAGATGCGCGACCCTCAGGAAGGGCGCGAGGAGGTAGGTCTGCACGCCGCTTTCAAGTCGGTTTTCCCGATTGTGAGCTATTCCGGTTCCGTGGAACTGGAGTATGTGAGCTATCGGTTGGGCGACCCTGTGTTCGATGTAAAGGAATGTCAGTTGCGGGGCATGAACTATGCCGCGCCTCTGCGTGTGCTGCTGCGCCTGGTGATCTACGACAAGGATGCCCCGGCGGGCTCCCGTGTCGTCAAGGACATCAAGGAGCAGGAAGTCTATATGGGCGAGTTGCCGCTCATGACCGAGAACGGCACCTTTGTGGTGAACGGCACCGAGCGCGTGATCGTGTCTCAGTTGCATCGGTCCCCGGGTGTGTTCTTCGACCATGACAAGGGCAAGACCCACAGTTCCGGCAAGCTCCTGTTCAATGCCCGTGTGATCCCGTATCGCGGATCCTGGCTGGACTTCGAGTTTGACCCCAAGGATTCCATTTACGTGCGTATTGACCGTCGCCGGAAGCTGCCGGCCACGGTGCTGTTGCGTGCGTTGGGTCTGGAGACGGAGGAAATCCTTTCCACCTTCTTCGAGACCACCCAGTACCGCGTGCTCACCGATGGCTTCGAGATGGAGTTGGTGCCGGCGCGTTTGCGGGGTGAAACCGCGGCATTTGATATTCACCTGGGCAATGAGCTGTTGGTGGAATCGGGCCGTCGCATCACTGCCCGCCATGTGCGCAAGATGGAGGAGGCTGGCCTGGATTCCCTGCAGGTGCCGGCCGATTCCCTGATCGGCAAGATCCTGGCCCATGCCGTGGTGGACGAGGACAGTGGCGAGGTGATCGCCAATGCCAACGAGGAACTCACCGCCGATCTGCTGGAGAAGGTGCGTCGCTCCGGCATGAAGAGCTTCCGTACCCTGTATACCAACGAGCTGGATCACGGCCCGTATATCTCCAGTACGCTGAACATCGATACCACCCGCTCGCAGCTGGAGGCGCAGGTGGAGATCTATCGCATGATGCGTCCCGGTGAGCCGCCCACCAAGGAGGCGGCCGAGACGCTGTTCAACAACCTGTTCTTCAGCGAAGACCGTTACGACCTGTCGTCCGTGGGGCGGATGAAGTTCAACCGCCGCGTGGGCCGTGAGGAAGAGACCGGGCCGGGTGTGCTGAATAATGATGACATCCTGGACGTGCTCAAGGTGCTCATCGATATCCGTAACGGCAACGGTCAGGTGGATGATATCGACCACCTGGGCAACCGCCGTGTGCGCAGCGTGGGTGAGATGGCGGAGAATGTCTTCCGCGTCGGCCTGGTGCGCGTGGAGCGGGCCGTGAAGGAGCGGCTGAGCGTGGCCGAGAGCGAAGGGCTGATGCCTCAGGAGCTCATCAACGCCAAGCCGGTGGCGGCGGCGGTGAAGGAGTTCTTCGGCTCCAGCCAGCTGTCCCAGTTCATGGACCAGAACAATCCGCTCTCCGAGGTGACTCACAAGCGCCGTATCTCGGCCCTGGGGCCGGGCGGCCTCACCCGTGAGCGCGCCGGCTTCGAGGTGCGCGACGTGCACCCGACCCACTATGGTCGTGTCTGTCCCATCGAGACGCCGGAAGGCCCGAACATCGGCCTGATCAACTCGCTGGCCGTGTATGCCCGCACCAACCGTTTCGGGTTCCTGGAGACCCCGTACCGGCGCGTGGTGGACGGTAAGGTGACCGAAGAGATCCTGTTCCTGTCGGCCATCGAGGAAGGCAACTATGTGATCGCCCAGGCCAACGTGGCCCTGGACGAGGAGGGCCGCTTGGTGGACGAGTTGGTGTCCTGCCGTTATCAGAACGAGTTCACCATGTCGACGCCGGACAAGATCCAGTGCGTGGACATCTCGCCCAAGCAGATTGTCTCGGTGGCGGCGGCGCTGATCCCGTTCCTGGAACATGACGACGCCAACCGCGCCCTCATGGGTTCGAACATGCAGCGTCAGGCTGTGCCCTGCCTGCGTGCCGAGACCCCGGTGGTGGGGACCGGCATCGAGCGGACCGTGGCCATTGACTCCGGTTCCTCCATCGTCGCCCGTCGTGGCGGTGTGGTGGACTCGGTGGACGCCGCTCGCGTGGTGGTTCGCGTCAATGACGACGAGACCGAGGCGGGCGAGCCGGGCGTGGATATCTACAACTTCACCAAGTACACCCGTTCCAACCAGAACACCTGCATCAACCAGAGCCCGCTGGTGCGCGTGGGCGATACCATCGCCCGCGGCGACGTGCTGGCCGATGGCTCCTCCACCGATCTGGGTGAGTTGGCCCTGGGGCAGAACATGCTGGTGGCCTTCATGCCCTGGAATGGCTACAACTTCGAGGATTCCATCCTCATTTCCGAGCGGGTGGTGGAAGAGGATCGCTTTACCTCCATCCACATTGAGGAGCTGACCTGCGTGGCCCGGGACACCAAGCTGGGGCCGGAGGAGATCAGCGCCGATATTCCCAATGTGTCCGAGAGCCTGCTGTCCAAGCTGGATGAGTCGGGCATCGTCTACGTGGGCGCCGAGGTGAACCCGGGCGACATCCTGGTGGGTAAGGTCACCCCCAAGGGTGAAACCCAGCTTACCCCCGAGGAGAAGCTCCTGAGAGCCATCTTCGGTGAGAAGGCCTCGGACGTGAAGGACACCAGTCTGCGCGTGGCGTCCGGTATCGATGGCACGGTCATCGATGTGCGCGTGTTCACCCGTGATGGGGTGGAGAAGGACAAGCGAGCCCTGCAGATCGAAGAGGCTGCCCTGGAGTCGGTGCGCAAGGACCTCAAGGACCAGCTGCGTATCTACGAGGACGACATCTACGATCGCGTGGAAAAGCTGCTGAATGGCAAGCTGGCCGCGGGCGGTCCCGGGGGGCTGAAGGATGGCGTCAAGGTGACTCGTTCCTATCTGGGGGAACTGCCCCGGGAGAAGTGGTTCGAAATCCGTATGCGTAGCGAGGAGGTGAACGAACAGCTGGAATTGATGGCGGATGCCCTCAAGGCCCAGCACGACGCCTTCGAGAAACGTTTCAAGGAGCAGAAGGACAAGCTCACCGCCGGTGACGATCTGGCGCCGGGTGTGCTCAAGATGGTGAAGGTATATGTGGCCGTGAAGCGCCGCATGCAGCCCGGTGACAAGATGGCGGGCCGTCACGGCAACAAGGGTGTGGTCTCCATGATCGTGCCCACCGAGGACATGCCCTTCACCGAGGATGGTACCCCCATGGATATCGTCCTCAACCCCCTGGGCGTGCCCTCGCGCATGAACGTGGGGCAGGTGCTGGAAACCCACCTGGGGTGGGCGGCCAAGGGCCTGGGCCAGAAGATCGGTCGCATGGTCGAGGCGAAGGCCAAGGTGGATGAGTTGCGGCAGTTCCTGGATCAGATCTACAACCATGATCCGGACAATCGCAAGGAAGACCTGTCTCAGCTGAGTGACGAGGAGATCATGGAACTGGCCGGCAACCTGAAGAAGGGTGTGCCCATGGCCACGCCGGTGTTTGACGGTGCCCATGAACACGAGATCAAGTCCATGCTCAAGCTGGCGGATCTGCCCGACACGGGGCAGGCCACGTTGATTGATGGCCGCACCGGCGAGGCCTTTGATCGCCCGGTGACCGTGGGTTACATGCACATTCTGAAGCTGAACCACCTGGTGGATGACAAGATGCATGCGCGTTCCACGGGGCCCTACAGTCTGGTGACCCAGCAGCCGCTGGGCGGCAAGGCGCAGTTTGGTGGTCAGCGCTTCGGTGAGATGGAGGTCTGGGCGCTGCAGGCCTATGGTGCGGCGTATACCTTGCAGGAAATGCTCACTGTGAAGTCCGACGATGTTCAGGGACGCAACAAGATGTACAAGAACATTGTCGATGGCGATCACCGGATGGAGGCGAACATCCCCGAGTCCTTCAATGTGCTCATGAAGGAGATCCGTTCGCTGGCCATCAATATCGAACTGGAGCAGGACTGATATGAAAGATCTTCTCAATCTCTTCAAGCAGCAGGGCCAGGTGGAGGAGTTCGATGCCATCCGGATCGCGCTGGCGTCGCCGGAGATGATCCGGTCCTGGTCATTCGGCGAGGTGAAGAAGCCGGAGACCATCAACTACCGCACCTTCAAGCCGGAGCGGGATGGCCTGTTCTGCGCCAAGATCTTTGGGCCCATCAAGGACTATGAGTGCCTGTGCGGCAAGTACAAGCGTCTCAAGCATCGCGGTGTGGTCTGCGAAAAGTGTGGTGTGGAAGTCACCCAGACCAAGGTGCGCCGCGAGCGCATGGGGCATATCGAGCTGGCCAGCCCGGTGGCTCATATCTGGTTCCTGAAGAGCCTGCCGTCCCGTATCGGTCTGCTCATGGATATGACGCTGCGCGATATCGAGCGCGTGTTGTACTTCGAGGCCTTTGTGGTGGTGGACCCGGGGATGACCACCCTGGAACGCAACCAGCTGCTCAGCGATGAGCAGTATCTGGAGGCCATTGAGGAGCATGGTGATGAGTTCGACGCCCGCATGGGCGCCGAGGCCGTGTTTGAATTGCTGCGCTCCATCGATTTGCAGGCCGAGGCCACCCGCATGCGCACGGAAGTGCGCGAGACCAACTCCGACACCAAGATCAAGCGCCTGGCCAAGCGCCTGAAGCTGATCGAGTCGTTCCTGGAATCAGGCAACAAGCCGGAGTGGATGATCCTGGAAGTGCTGCCGGTGCTGCCGCCGGATCTGCGTCCCCTGGTGCCCCTGGATGGCGGCCGCTTCGCCACCTCCGACCTGAATGATCTGTACCGCCGGGTGATCAACCGCAACAACCGCCTCAAGCGGCTGCTGGAGTTGAACGCCCCGGATATCATCGTGCGCAACGAAAAGCGCATGCTGCAGGAGTCCGTGGATGCCCTGCTGGACAACGGTCGTCGTGGCCGGGCCATCACCGGCACCAACAAGCGCCCGCTGAAGTCCCTGGCCGACATGATCAAGGGCAAGCAGGGCCGTTTCCGGCAGAACCTGCTGGGCAAGCGCGTGGACTACTCGGGCCGTTCGGTCATCGTGGTGGGCCCCACGCTGCGTCTGCATCAGTGTGGTCTGCCCAAGAAGATGGCCCTGGAGCTGTTCAAGCCCTTCATCTTCGGCAAGCTGCACCGCCGCGGCCTGGCCACCACCATCAAGGCAGCCAAGAAGCTGGTGGAGCGTGAAGGTCCGGAGGTCTGGGATATCCTGGACGAGGTGATCCGGGAGCACCCGGTCATGCTCAACCGCGCGCCCACGCTGCACCGTCTGGGCATCCAGGCGTTCGAGCCGGTGCTGATCGAGGGTAAGGCCATCCAGCTGCACCCGCTGGTGTGTGCTGCCTTCAACGCCGACTTCGACGGCGACCAGATGGCCGTGCATGTGCCCTTGTCTCTGGAGGCGCAGCTGGAAGCCCGCGCCCTGATGATGTCCACCAACAATATTCTGTCCCCGGCCAATGGCGAGCCCATCATCGTGCCGTCTCAGGATATCGTGCTGGGCCTGTATTACATGTCCCGTGAGCGCATCAATGCCCAGGGCGAGGGCATGCGCTTTTCCGACGTGGACGAGGTGCATCGCGCCTACGAGAACGGCTGCGTGCACATCCATGCCAAGGTGCAGGTGCGTATCCGCGAGGTGGTGATTAACGAGGAAGGTCAGCACGAGGAAACGTTCACCCGCTACGACACCACCGTGGGTCGTTCGCTGCTGTCGCAGATTCTGCCCCCGGGCATGCCGTTTGAGCTGGTGAACCGAGACCTGTCCAAGAAGGCCATCTCGGGCCTGATCAATGCCTGTTACCGTCGGGTGGGACTGAAGGAGACGGTGATCTTTGCTGACCAGTTGATGTACACCGGATTCAAGTATTCCACCCGGGGTGGTGTGTCCTTCGGTATCAACGACATGGTGATCCCGGATGAGAAGACGGGGATCCTGGCGGCCGCCGAGGCCCAGGTGAAGGACATTGAGGATCAGTACGCGTCCGGTCTGGTGACCAAGGGTGAGCGGTACAACAAGGTGGTGGATATCTGGTCGCACACCAATGACCAGGTCTCCAAGGCCATGATGGAAAAGCTGGGCAGCGACGAGGTGGTGGATGCCGAAGGCAACACCCAGCGTCAGCCCTCGTTCAACTCCATCTTCATGATGGCCGATTCCGGGGCACGTGGTTCCGCAGCCCAGATCCGCCAGTTGGCGGGGATGCGTGGTCTGATGGCCAAGCCGGACGGTTCCATCATCGAGACCCCCATCACGGCAAACTTCCGTGAGGGGCTGAACGTACTGCAGTACTTCATCTCCACCCACGGTGCACGTAAGGGGCTGGCGGATACCGCGCTCAAGACCGCGAACTCCGGTTACCTGACCCGTCGCCTGGTGGATGTGTCCCAGGATCTGGTGGTCACGGAAGAGGATTGCGGCACCGAAGAAGGCATCGTCATGAAGCCCATCATCGAGGGGGGGGACGTGGTCGAGCCGCTGCGTGAGCGTGTGCTGGGCCGTGTGCTGGCCCTGGATGTGCTGGCCCTGGATGGCTCGGTGATCATGCCCAAGGGCACGCTGCTGGATGAGGCCCGAGTGGACGCCATGGAGGCGGCTGGCGTGGACGAGGTGGTGGTGCGTTCCGCCATCACCTGCGAGACCCGTCACGGGATCTGCGCCAAGTGCTACGGTCGTGATCTGGCCCGAGGCCATCAGGTGAACATCGGCGAGGCGGTGGGGGTCATTGCGGCCCAGTCCATCGGCGAGCCGGGTACCCAGCTGACCATGCGTACCTTCCACATCGGTGGGGCTGCCAGCCGGACGGCGGCGGCCAGCAATATCGCCGTGAAATCCAGGGGCTCCATTCGTCTGCACAACATCAAGACGGTGGAAAACAAGAACCAGAACCTGGTGGCCGTGTCCCGCTCCGGTGAGATCGGTGTGATCGACGAGGCCGGCCGCGAGCGTGAGCGCTACAAACTGCCTTATGGTGCCGTGATTCTGGTGGGTGATGGTGATGCGGTCGAGGCAGGGCAGGAAGTGGCCACCTGGGACCCCCACACCCACCCGATCATCACCGAGGTGGCCGGTACCATCCGCCTGCACGACTTCACGGAAGGCGTGACCGTCAATAAGCAGGTGGACGAGGTGACCGGTCTGACCTCGACGGTGATCATTGATCCCAAATCCCGCGGTTCCATGGGTAAGGATCTGCGCCCCACGGTGAAACTGATTGGCCCCGATGGCCGCGACCTGTGCCTGGCGGGTACGGAGATCCCTGCCCAGTACGTACTGCCCGCCAACTCCATTGTGAATCTGGAGGATGGTGCGACAGTGGAAGTGGGTGACGTGGTGGCGCGTATCCCGCAGGAGTCCTCCAAGACCCGTGACATCACCGGGGGTCTGCCCCGTGTGGCCGACCTGTTCGAGGCGAGAAAGCCCAAAGAGCCGGCCATCCTGGCGGAGCGTTCCGGTACCGTCAGCTTCGGCAAGGACACCAAGGGCAAGCAGCGCCTGATCATCACCGAAGAGAAGAGCGGCGAGAACCACGAGGAACTCATTCCCAAGTGGCGTCAGGTGAGCGTGTTCGAGGGTGAGCACGTGGAGAAGGGGGAAGTGATCGCCGAGGGCGAACCCAACCCCCATGACATCCTGCGCCTGCTGGGTGTGACGCCGCTGGCCGAGTACATGGCCAAGGAGATCCAGGACGTCTATCGACTGCAGGGCGTGAAGATCAACGACAAGCACATCGAGGTGATCATCCGTCAGATGCTGCGCAAGGTGGATATCACCTATCCGGGGGATGGGCGTTTCCTCACCGGCGAGCAGGTGGATCGCTCCCGGGTGCTGGAAGAGGTCGAGCGCCTGGGCTCCGACAAGCAGGCTCCGCTGTATGAGCGTGTTCTGCTGGGCATTACCAAGGCCTCGCTGGTGACGGAGTCCTTTATCTCGGCGGCCTCCTTCCAGGAGACCACCCGGGTGCTGACCGAGTCCGCCGTGCGCGGGGCCCGGGACGACCTGCGCGGCTTGAAGGAGAACGTTATCGTGGGACGTCTGATCCCGGCGGGTTCCGGGCTTGCCTATCATAAGGAACGGCGTCGCCGTCGCTACGGCGAGGGGCTGAACCTGGGGATGCCGGAAACCCCCACCGAGGCACCACGTGACACATCGGTCGATCCCGAGGCCAGTACCAGCGAGACGGATCAAAATCCGCCGTCTTCCACGGATCAGCCGACCCAGGAATAACTACCCACTTGACGGACTCAAGTCCCCTGCTTGACAGGGGCCTTGAGTCTGCCTAACATATCGCACCCTCGACAGGCCGGTTGGGTCCGGCCTGTCGTTGTTTTTGGGCTAGGAGAAAAGCTTTCATGGCAACAATTAACCAGTTAGTGCGCAAGCCCCGCAAGCGCCCGACGGAAAAGAGCAGTGTGCCGGCCCTCGAGGCCTGTCCGCAAAAGCGTGGTGTCTGCACCCGCGTGTACACCACGACGCCGAAAAAGCCGAACTCTGCGTTGCGTAAGGTGGCTCGTGTGCGCCTGACCAATGGTTACGAAGTGTCCAGCTACATCGGCGGTGAAGGCCATAACCTTCAGGAGCACTCCGTGGTGCTGATCCGCGGCGGTCGTGTGAAGGACTTGCCCGGTGTGCGTTATCACACGGTTCGCGGCAGCCTGGATACCCAGGGTGTGCAAAATCGGAAGCAGGCTCGCTCCAAGTACGGCGCGAAGCGTCCCAAGAAGGCCTAAGCGGCCTGTTGAGATAAGACCATGTCCAGAAGATCCGAAGCTCCCAAACGCCATATCCTTCCCGACCCCAAGTACAAGAGCGAGCTGCTTGCCAAGTTCATCAATACGGTGATGCGTGATGGCAAGAAGTCCGTGGCTGAGCGGGTTCTGTACGGCGCCCTGAGTCAGATTGAAAGCAAGAAAGGCGATGGCCTGGAAGTGCTCGATCTGGCGCTTGAGAATGTGCGCCCTCGTGTTGAGGTGAAGTCCCGCCGTGTTGGTGGCGCCACGTACCAGGTTCCTGTGGAAGTTCGTGCAGTTCGTCAGAACGCCCTGGCCATGCGCTGGATCGTGGATGCCTCCCGCAAGCGCGGTGAGAAGTCCATGGCCCTGAAGCTGGCGGGTGAATTGATGGATGCGTCCGACAGCAAGGGTTCGGCCGTCAAGAAGCGTGAAGACACGCACCGCATGGCAGAAGCCAATAAGGCCTTCTCGCATTACCGCTGGTAAGACGGCGGCCTAGGCAATAGTTTCTTCGAGGTATTTTTACAGTGGCACGCAAAACCCCCATCGAGCGTTACCGTAACATCGGTATCATGGCGCACATCGACGCCGGCAAGACGACCACCACGGAGCGGATTCTGTTCTATACCGGTGTGTCCCACAAGCTCGGTGAGGTACACGACGGTGCCGCCACCATGGACTGGATGGAGCAGGAGCAGGAGCGCGGGATTACCATTACCTCCGCTGCGACCACCTGCTTCTGGCCGGGCATGGAAAAGCAGTTTCCCGAGCATCGCATCAATATTATCGATACCCCCGGGCACGTGGACTTCACCATTGAGGTGGAGCGCAGCCTGCGCGTGCTGGACGGTGCCTGTGCCGTGTTCTGTGCCGTGGGTGGGGTGGAGCCTCAATCCGAAACGGTGTGGCGCCAGGCCAATAAGTACCAGGTGCCGCGCATGGCGTTCGTCAACAAGATGGACCGTCCCGGCGCCGACTTCCTGCGTGTGGTGAAGCAGATCAAGGATCGCCTGGCAGGCAATCCCGTGCCGCTGCAGCTGCCCATCGGGGCCGAGGACGGCTTTGAGGGTGTTGTCGACCTGGTCAAGATGAAGGCCATCTACTGGGATACGGACAACCACGGCATGACCTTCCAGGAGAAGGACATTCCCGCCGAGATGCAGGATGACTGCCAGACCTGGCGCGAGCACCTGGTGGAGGCGGCTGCCGAGTCTTCCGAGGAACTGATGGAGAAGTACCTGAATGACGGCGAACTCAGCACGGACGAGATCAAGCAGGGTATTCGCAAGCGCACCCTGAACAACGAGATCGTGCCTGCCCTGTGTGGCTCCGCGTTCAAGAACAAGGGCGTGCAGGCCATGCTCGACGCCATTGTGGAATACATGCCGTCGCCGACGGATGTGCTGGCCATCAAGGGTCATCTGGATGATGCCAACGAGACCGAGGCGCTGCGTCATTCCACGGACGATGAGCCCTTTGCTGCCCTGGCCTTCAAGATTGCCACCGACCCGTTCGTGGGGACGCTGACCTTCTTCCGGGTGTACTCCGGCGTGGTCAAATCCGGCGATACCGTGTTCAACCCGGTGAAGAGCAAGCGCGAGCGCATCGGTCGTATCGTGCAGATGCACTCCAATTCCCGGGAAGAGATCAAGGAAGTGCGCGCCGGCGATATCGCGGCGGCTGTGGGCCTGAAGGATGTCACCACCGGTGAAACCCTGTGCGCCATGGACAGCGTCATCACGCTGGAACGCATGGAGTTCCCCGAGCCCGTGATCTCTGTGGCCGTGGAACCCAAGACCAAGAGCGACCAGGAAAAGATGGGTGTGGCGCTGGGCAAGCTGGCTCAGGAGGATCCGTCCTTCCGCGTGCGCACCGACGAGGAGTCCGGTCAAACCATCATCTCCGGGATGGGCGAGTTGCACCTGGACATCATCGTTGACCGCATGAAGCGCGAGTTCAAGGTGGAGGCCAATGTCGGCAAGCCGCAGGTGGCCTACCGTGAAACCATCCGCAAGACGGTGGAGCAGGAAGGCAAGTTCGTGCGTCAGTCCGGTGGCCGCGGTCAGTATGGTCACGTATGGGTGCGCATCGAACCCCGTGAGGCCGGTGATGGTTACCTGTTTGAAAATGCCATCGTCGGTGGCGTGGTTCCCAAGGAATACATCCCTGCCGTGGACAAGGGCATCCAGGAGGCCAGTAAGAACGGTGTCGTGGGTGGTTTCCCGCTGGTGGATTTCAAGGTCACCCTGTTCGACGGCTCTTACCATGACGTGGACTCCTCAGAGTCGGCGTTCAAGATTGCCGGCTCCATGGCCTTCAAGGAAGGCGCCGCCAAGGCAAGCCCGGTGCTGCTTGAGCCGATCATGAAGGTTGAGGTGGTGACCCCGGAAGAATACATGGGCGATGTGATGGGCGACCTGAACCGTCGCCGTGGCCTGGTGCAGGGCATGGATGATGCCCCGGCCGGCAAGATCGTGCGTGCCGAGGTGCCGCTGGCCGAGATGTTCGGTTATTCCACCGATCTGCGTTCTGCCACTCAGGGCCGCGCCGTGTACTCGATGGAGTTCTGCAAGTACGCGGAAGCGCCCGCCAGCGTGGCCGAAGCCGTCGTCAAGAAGGCGTCCTGATCCCGGGCCATTGCGGCCCAGCCAGATTTGAATTTTTTGAAGGGGTAGAAAGG
>NZ_JAJNAN010000057.1:0-15506 GCF_022227565.1 Ectothiorhodospira sp. 9100 | reverse complement strand
TGAAGCGAACAGAGCAGGTTGTGACCAAAGGAACACATCCAGACTCAGAACAGGCGTGCCAAGTAGGGCATCAGGAACAGCAACCCGAACCCGGCAAACAGGCGCCCCGTCTGCTGGGGCAACTGCGAGCGGTCCGCACCGGGTTGCCAGGCTGCCCGCAGGGGTGGCCAGGCCAGGGGCACAGAGAGCACCAGATGCCAGAACCACGGCAACAGACCGCCCCACCACAGCCACAGACTGCTCACATAGACTGCCACCAGCATCACCCCAAACAGCTGCCGGGCACGCTGGTCGCCGATGCGCACCGTGAGCGTCCGCAAACCATGGCGCTGATCCTCTTCACGGTCACGCAGCTCGTTTCCCAACAGGACCAGGGATGTCAGCAAACTGAAGGGGACACTCGTCAGGAGGATCGAGACCGTCAGAGGGGCACCCATGGCCACGGCCGAGCCACCCACCAGGAGCACCCCCATCAGCCAGAACACCAGGACCACGCCCAATCCCCGGCGCTTATAGTGCACGGGCTCACCTGAATAGAAATAGGCTCCCAGCAGACCAATGACAATCAAGACCAGTAAGGGCCACCCCTGGACCCAGACAAGCCCCAGACCAATCAGGAATGCGAGCCCCAGAAACACCATCCCCCAACGAAAATTGCGGCGGATCGCATCAATGACCGCCTGTAGTTGCGCGCGTCGCGCCCCTTCTGCCTGCTGCACCTGCTCCTCCAGAAGCGGCAGATCCGCGTGATCATTGATCAGGTTCACCGCCGCCTGCAGCAGCACACCCGCCCCCACGATGAGCAGCGCCAACCATACCGAGCCATGCCCCTCGTGGAGTGCCAGGACCGTACCCAACCCACAGGCGGCGATCGCCACGCTGAAGGTGAAGGGCCGCGTGGCGCGAATGAATCCATAGGCGCTCACTGGCTTCATGCTGCCCCCCCTCGACCTTCCGAACCGATTCCCTCTATCACCGCACCCATCCCCACCTTCAACAGATCCGCCGCATTCCCCTGGGGCACAGCCACTTCCACCAACCCCATGGAGTTGGCGTACCAGAACGGCTCGCCTGGAACGGCCTCACCAAACACACGACGATGAGCAATGCTCCACCCCCCCAGGTTCAGCACACTTTCTGACGGCACAGCCTGGGCCGGCAGCCCGGTGACCAGATTTCCGTAGACATCCACGTAAATAACCTCCGACAGTTCCGCGGGCCAATCCGCGCCGCACAGCCTTTCAGGCGTAACGCACTCCGAGGCCACCGCCTCCCCCTTCGCCAGCGCCGCAGCCACCGGCGCAAACAAATCCCGACCATGGAAGCTGTTTGAGAGTTGTGGCGGCCGCCACAGGATGCGATGAACCTGAGCATCCGGGTCATCCCGGGTAACCGCCGCCAACAGGCCGTTATCCGGTCCCACAAAGATCCGCCCATGTGCATGCACCCAGATCGGGTCACGCGCCGTACCCACACCAGGATCCACCACACACACAAGGACAGACCCCGGAGCAAAAGGCGTTACAAGAGATTTGAGCAAACACCCGGCCGCGCGAGGATTGAAAGCCGGCGCATCCGCTTGCAGATGCACCACCGGAACCCCAGGCGCCAGCTGCCGAAGCACGGCCTCCAATTGGCCTGTATAGGGACCGGTCAAACCAAAATCGGTATATGTGACGAGCATGTGTCTCCCGCAGTTTGTTCAATCGGACCAATATAGGCACCGACATCAACATCCAGCAAGCCGACACCTCGATGAGCCACCACCAACGCAAAAAGCCGGCACAAGGCCGGCTTTTGCGTTCCCCGCCCCAGAGGACGGTTCAAACTGTCACTGCGGTCAGGCTGTGGCTTCGCTGGCCTCGTCCGGGTCCGGACGATCCACCAATTCCACGAAGGCCATCGGTGCGTTATCACCCTTGCGGAAGCCGCACTTCAGAATACGCAGGTAACCGCCTGGGCGAGACTGATAGCGAGGACCCAGCTCATTGAACAGCTTGCCCACCACCTCATCGTCCCGCAACCTGGAGAATGCCAGGCGCCGGGTGTGCACACTGTCTTCCTTCGCCATCGTGATCAGCGGCTCCGCCACGCGACGGAGTTCCTTGGCCTTGGGCAAGGTTGTCTTGATCGCCTCATGACGAAACAAAGACAGGGCGAGGGATTGCATCAGCGCCTTGCGATGCGAACTATTGCGGTTGAGTTGCCTACCGGAGCTGCGGTGACGCATGGCTTAATTATCCTTCCAGTCAGATTCTGTGCACCCGGCCTGTTCAGCCGGTGCTCTTTTTCTCGTGCTCTTTCAGACCGGCCGGTGGCCAGTTCTCCAGGCGCATCCCCATGGACAGGCCATGAGATGCGAGCACGTCTTTGATCTCGGTCAGCGACTTCTTGCCCAGGTTCGGCGTTTTCAAAAGCTCCACCTCAGTGCGCTGAATCAGGTCGCCGATGTAATAAATATTCTCCGCCTTCAGACAATTGGCCGAGCGCACCGTCAATTCCAGGTCATCCACAGGGCGCAAGAGAATGGGATCAATATCCATCGGCTTGCTTTCCTGGGAGATACTTTCATCGCCCCGAAGCTCCACAAAGGCCATCAACTGACTTTGCAGGATGGTTGCCGCTTCGCGGATGGCATCATCCGGATCCACGGTGCCATTGGTCTCCAGTTCGATCACCAGGCGGTCCATGTCAGTGCGCTGTTCCACGCGAGCGCTTTCCACCTTGTAAGCCACCCGACGGATCGGACTGAAGCTGGCATCCAGCAACAAACGGCCAATCGAGCCGTCCTCACCCTCTGCCGAACGGCGGGTGCTCACCGGCTGATAGCCGCGACCCTGACCGACCTTCAACGTCATGTTGAGCTCACCGCTCTTGGTAAGGTGCGCGATCACGTGTTCTGGATTGACGATTTCCACGTCATGATCCAGCGTGATGTCACCCGCCGTCACGGTACCCGGGCCTTTCTTCCGCAGAGTCAGCGTCGCTTCCTCGCGGTTGTGCATGCGCAGCGCCACACCCTTCAGGTTCAGCAGCACATCCACCACATCTTCCTGAACACCTTCCATCGTGGTGTACTCGTGGAGCACACCCTCGATTTCCGCCTCCAGAATGGCCGACCCCGGAATCGAGGACAGCAGGATTCGGCGCAGGGCATTACCCAGCGTATGACCGAAACCACGCTCAAGCGGCTCCAGGACAACCTTCGAAAGTCTTTCGGAGACAGCCTGGACCTCGATATGACGAGGCTTGAGGAGTTCGTTGACCTTGGTCTGCATCAAAGACCTCGTAACTGATTACTTGGAGTAGAGCTCGACCACCAGGGATTCATTGATATCCGCCGGTAAATCGGTACGCTCGGGAACGCTCTTGAACACGCCTTCCATCTTTTTGGTGTCCACTTCGATCCATTCGGGAAATCCATACTGCTCCGCCAGGGCCAGAGAATCCTGGATACGCACCTGCTTGCGGGCCTTTTCCCGGATGGAAACCACATCCGTGGCCTTCACCTGATAAGAAGCGATATTCACCGTCTGACCGTTGACGAGCACTGCCTTATGGCTAACCAACTGGCGCGCTTCGGAACGCGTCGTGCCGAAGCCCATGCGGTACACCACATTGTCCAGGCGGCATTCGAGCAGCTTCAGCAGGTTATCACCCGTGGAGCCCTTCAGACGGCTGGCGGCCTTGTAGTAATTTCTGAACTGCTTTTCCAGTACGCCGTAGATACGGCGCAGCTTCTGCTTTTCGCGCAGCTGCACACCATAGTCGGACAGACGGGTGCGACGGTCGCCGTGCTGACCGGGCGGCTTATCAAGCTTGCACTTGCTGTCCAGCGCGCGGGAGCGACTTTTCAGGGAAAGGTCTGCACCTTCCCGGCGGCTAAGCTTACACTTCGGGCCAATATAACGAGCCATGGGGTTCCTCCAGTCTAGACGCGCCGCTTCTTGGGCGGACGGCAGCCATTGTGCGGAATCGGCGTGATATCGCTGATGTTCGTGATCTTGTAGCCCACGTTATTCAACGCACGCACCGCCGATTCGCGACCGGGGCCGGGACCCTTGACCAGCACTTCAAGATTCTTCAAACCATATTCCTGAGCCGCGGTACCGGCACGCTCAGCTGCCACCTGCGCAGCAAAGGGCGTACTCTTCCGGGAACCACGGAACCCGGAGCCACCGGCCGTTGCCCAGGACAGGGTGTTGCCCTGACGGTCAGTGATGGTCACGATCGTATTGTTGAAGGACGCATAAACATGCGCCACTCCATCGGAGACGGACTTCTTGACCTTCTTACGGGTCCGCGTGGAGGCCTGTGCCATACCTGTTTCCTGTAATCCTGAATATTACTTGCGGATGGGACGACGCGGGCCCTTACGGGTGCGCGCGTTCGTACGGGTGCGCTGGCCGCGCAGCGGAAGACCGCGGCGGTGACGCAAACCCCGGTAGCAACCCAGATCCATCAAACGCTTGATGTTCATGGAGGTCTCGCGGCGAAGGTCACCTTCTACACTCAAGCGACCGACTTCGGCGCGAATCTTTTCCACCTCTTCTTCAGAGAGGTCACGGATCTTCTGCTCCGGCCGAATCCCCGCTGCCCCGCAAATCATCTTGGCACGGGTGTTACCAATGCCATAGATTGCTTGCAGTGCAATCACCGCATGTTTGTGGTCGGGAATATTGACACCTGCTACACGAGCCATCCAGCTATCTCCAAGAACCGGCAGAAAAGCCGGCTATTCTAACCAGTGAACGCTGCCAAAGCAATGCTTAACCCTGACGCTGTTTATGACGCGGATCCGAACAGATCACGCGAACGACGCCATTTCGACGGATAATCTTGCAGTTACGGCAGATCTTCTTTACAGACGCACGTACTTTCATGTTTCTTTCCTCTCACTGGGCCTGCCAGCCTGCTAGCGCAGCATGCCCGACTTGCCGTAGCCCTTAAGGTTGGCTTTGCGCATCAGTCCCTCGTACTGATGAGACACCAAGTGCGCCTGAAGTTGTGCCATGAAGTCCATCACCACGATCACGATAATCAGCAACGAGGCCCCGCCAAAGTAAAACGGCACGTTCCAGTACAGAATCAGGAACTCGGGCATCAGGCACACGGCCGTGATGTAGATTGCACCCACCGCAGTCAGACGGGTCATGACGCTATCGATGTACTTTTCGGTCTGCACCCCGGGACGAATTCCCGGAATGAACGCCCCGGACTTTTTCAGGTTCTCCGCTGTCTCCCGGGCGTTGAACACCAGCGCCGTGTAGAAGAAGCAGAAAAAGATGATGGCCGCACCATAAAACATCACATAGAGCGGCTCACCCGGGCCCAGTGCCGACGACAGATCGCGCAACCAGGTCACCCCTTCCGCCTGTCCGAACCATGTCCCCAGCGTCGCCGGGAACAGGATGATACTGGACGCGAAGATCGCCGGGATCACGCCTGCCATGTTCAGCTTGAGAGGCAGATGACTGCTCTGCCCTCCATAGACCTTGCGACCCACCTGACGCTTGGCATAGTTCACGGTGATCCGGCGCTGACCGCGCTCGATGAACACAATGAAGCCAATGACAGCCAGCGCCATGAACACCAGCAGCATCACGAACGCCGGGGACAACTCACCGGTACTCGCCAGCTCCAGCGTGCCTCCAAAGGCACCCGGAAGGCCCGCCACGATACCGGCGAAGATGATCACCGAGATACCGTTGCCGATGCCTCGCTCCGTGACCTGTTCACCCAGCCACATCAGGAACACCGTGCCGGTCACCAGGGTCACCACCGTGGTGAACATGAAACCCAGCCCCGGGGTCAACGCCACCGTGGAGTCCCCCATGGTCTGTTGATTCAGGGCGATACTGATACCAATACTCTGAATCAAGGCCAGGAACACGGTACCGTAACGGGTGTACTGAGTGATCTTGCGCCGACCCGGCTCGCCTTCCTTCTTGATTTGCTGCAGCGCTGGCACCGTCGCCGACATCAACTGCATGATGATGGACGCCGAGATATACGGCATCACACCCAGTGCAAACATGCTCAGCCGCTCCAGGGCGCCCCCGGAGAACATATTGAACATGTCCAGGATCGTCCCGGACTGGGCATCATAAAACTGCTCCAACGCCACCGGGTCGATCCCCGGCACGGGAATGAACGTCCCGATCCGGTAGACGACCAAAGCCATCAAAACGAATAGCAGGCGTTGGCGAAGTTCAGTGAACTTCCCCATACCGCCCAGTGAAACGCCCCCAGTTGGATTGGATGCAGCCACTTATTCCTCGATCTGCCCGCCTGCCGCTTCAATCGCGGCACGGGCGCCCTTGGTTACTGCCACACCCTTCAGGGTCACAGCCTGCTCCAGGGAACCAGAAGCGATCACCTTGGCAGACTTGGCCTGAACGGGCACCACACCCTTCGCCTTCAGGGCAGCCAGGTCGATCACGCCATCAAAGCCGACCAGCTCGTGCAAACGGACCTCGGCGCAATCGCCAGCCGTGCGCGAACGGAATCCAACCTTGGGCAGACGACGCTGCAGGGGCATCTGACCGCCCTCGAAGCCCACCTTCTGGTAGCCTCCGGAACGGGACTTCTGACCCTTGTGACCACGACCGGCGGTCTTGCCGAGGCCGGAGCCGATACCACGACCCACCCGGCGCGCCGGCATGCGGCTGCCATCAGCCGGGCTCAGATTATTCAGTTTCATCTCAAGCCTCCTCAACCTTCAGGAGATAGGACACTTTATTGATCATGCCCCGATTCTCCGGCGTGTCCTTGACAACCACCGGATTGTGGATCCGCCGGATCCCCAGGCCACGCAGGCAGGCGGCGTGCTTCTTCAAGCGGCCGTGCTTGCTGCGCACCAGCGTTACTTTGAGTTCGCCAGCCATGTCTTACCCCGTGATCTCGTCCAGTTGCTTGCCACGCTTGGCGGCGATCAGCTCCGGATCATGCAGCGACGTCAGCCCATTGAGGGTCGCGCGCACCACGTTACTGGAGTTGCGCGAACCAATGCACTTGGCCAGCACGTTCTTCACGCCCGCCACTTCAAAGACCGCGCGCATGGCGCCGCCGGCAATGATACCCGTACCATCAGAGGCTGGCTGCATGAACACCTTGGCCGCCCCATGACGGGCGGTGGTGGAATAATGCAGCGTGCCGTCCTTCAAGGGGACCTTACGCATGTTCTTGCGGGCAGACTCCATCGCCTTCTGGATGGCCAGAGGCACTTCGCGGGCCTTGCCGTAGCCAAAACCGACCTTCCCGTTACCGTCACCCACGACGGTGAGCGCCGTGAAACGGAACTGCCTACCGCCCTTGACCACCTTGGCCACGCGGTTCACGGAGATGAGCTTCTCCTGAAGGCCGTCGTTGTCGCTCGCGTTCACACTTGCCATTGAATCACCCTTGTCAGAATTCCAGGCCGCCCTCACGGGCGGCGTCGGCCAGCGCCTTCACGCGGCCGTGGTACTTGAACCCGGAACGGTCGAAGGCCACTTTCTTGATGCCCTTGGCCGAGGCCCGCTCGGCAATCAGGCGGCCCACCGCCATGGCCGCTTCCACATTGCCGGTCGCCTTCAGATCACCGCGTACGCCGGCCTCCACCGTGGAAGCACACGCGACCACTTCGGAACCCGTCGGGGCAATGATCTGCGCATAGACGTGTCGCGGCGTGCGATGAATACACAACCGGTGTGCACCCAGTTCACGGATCTTGTGCCGGGCACGGTTCGCGCGCCGGAGTCGAGCTGCTTTCTTATCCATCGTGGTCACCTTGCCTTATTTCTTCTTGGCTTCCTTGCGAATGATCTGCTCATTCGCATACCGGACACCCTTACCCTTGTAAGGCTCCGGCGGGCGGAAGCTCCTGATCTCGGCAGCCACCTGGCCGACCTGCTGCTTGTCGATGCCCTTGACCACGACTTCGGTCTGGCTGGGGGTCTCGATGGTGATGCCCTCGGGCACCGGGTACTCCACCGGATGAGACAACCCCAGCGTCAGGTTCAGCGTCTTGCCCTGTGCCTGAGCGCGATAACCCACGCCCACCAGTTCCAGCTTTCTCTCGAAGCCAGCGCTGACGCCCGTGACCATATTATTGATCAGCGCGCGGATCGTTCCGGCCATGGCCCAATGCTTCTGGTTGCCGTTGGCCGGATTCAGGCGCACCACGCCTTCATCCTGGGAGACCTCGACGTTCGGGTTCATCGGGAACTCCATCGCTCCCTTCGGCCCTTTGACGGAGATCATCTCGTTGTTAATCATCACATCCACGCCCTTGGGGAGCGTGATGGGGTTTTTCGCTACTCGGGACATGGCTTCTATCCGATTAGGAGACGACGCAAAGTACTTCGCCGCCCTGACCCTGGGCACGTGCCTGACGCTCGGTCATCACACCACCGGAGGTGGAGATCACCGCAACACCAAGGCCACCGATCACAGTCGGCAAGTCATCCTTGGAGCGATAGATACGCAGGCCCGGTCGGCTCACCCGCTTGATCGTCTCGATCACGGGCTTGCCTTGGAAGTACTTCAGTTTCACCGTCATGACGGGTTTCTTTTCCTGCTCGTCGACGACCACATCGGCCACGTAGCCCTCGTCCTTCAGGACGCGGGCAATCGCCACCTTCAGCTTGGAGGCCGGCAGGGTAATTTCAGTCTTGGCAGCGCGCTGGCCGTTGCGAATGCGGGTCAGCAGGTCTGCCACGGGATCGGTCATGCTCATTTCGGTCTTTCCCTCTTACCAGCTCGACTTGACCAGACCGGGCACATCGCCCCGCATGGCCGCTTCGCGCAGCTTGTTCCGCGCCAGGCCAAATTTCCGATAGTAACCGTGAGGACGACCGGTCAAACGGCAGCGGTTGCGCTGACGTGCCGGGCTGGAATCACGGGGCAGCTTCTGCAGCTTGACCACCGCTTCCATACGGGCCTCCGGGCTCGTCTCCGGACTACTGATGAGCGCCTTGAGCTCGGCCCGCCGTTCGGCATACTGCTTCACCAGCTGGGCGCGCTTCTTTTCACGCATCATCATGGAAATCTTGGCCATGTCTAAAAACCTCTCAATTCTTGAACGGGAAGTTGAACGCCTGCAGCAGCGCCCGACCTTCCTCATCAGTCTTGGCCGTGGTGGTGATGGTGATGTCCATCCCACGCAGCGCGTCGATTTTGTCGTAATCGACTTCCGGGAAGATGATCTGCTCGCGCACGCCCATATTGTAATTGCCACGACCGTCAAAGGACTTGGCATTCAGACCACGGAAGTCACGCACCCGCGGCAGGGCCACATTCACCAAGCGGTCCAGGAACTCATACATCTGTTCCCGGCGCAGGGTCACCTTGCAGCCGATCGGGTAGCCATCACGGATCTTGAATCCCGCGATGGACTTGCGTGCCTTGGTCACCACCGGCTTCTGACCGGAGACCGCAGCCATATCACCGACCGCATGCTCAATGACTTTCTTGTCCGCCACAGCCTCGCCCAGACCCATGTTCAGGGTGATCTTCGTGATCTTCGGGACTTCCATGACATTGCCGTACTCGAAGCGCTCCATGAGCTGCTTGACTACGGTCTCCTGGTAAAATTCTTTCAACCTGGCCATCGTATTCACCTTAAGACGCGTCAACGACTTCGTTGTTGGACTTGTAATACCGCACCTTGCGGCCGTCCTCGAGCGTCCGGAAGCCCACGCGATCACCCTTGCCGCTTGCGGGGTTAAACAGCATGACGTTGGAAACATCCAGGGGCATCTCTTTATCGATGATGCCGCCCTGCACCCCGTTATGGGGGTTGGGCTTTTGGTGCTTCTTCACCATGTTCAGGTTCTGGACCAGGACCCGCTTGTCGTCGATCACCTTCAATACGGTACCGCGGCGGCCCTTGTCCTTGCCGGCGATGACCACTACATCATCACCCTGTCGAATTCTGCGCATCGTCTTCTACCTCAGCCTTTCGCGTTACAGTACTTCCGGCGCCAGGGAAATGATCTTCATGAACCGCTCACCGCGCAGCTCGCGAGTCACGGGCCCAAAAATACGGGTGCCAATGGGCTGCAGCTGGTTATTGAGCAGAACGGCTGCGTTACGGTCAAAGCGGATCACCGAGCCATCAGGACGACGGACGCCCTTGGCGGTTCTCACCACCACCGCGTTGTAAACCTCGCCCTTTTTGACCTTGCCGCGGGGGATCGCGTCCTTGACGCTCACCTTGACAATGTCACCCACGGCAGCGTAGCGCCGGTGCGAGCCGCCGAGAACCTTGATGCACTGGACCCGGCGCGCCCCGCTGTTGTCCGCTGCATCCAAAACCGTCTGCATCTGAATCATGATCTGATCTCACTTCGTATCGGTGGTGGCCGTCAACGGCCTCACTCAGGCGCGCGCTCGACAACCTTCAGCAGGCGGAACGTCTTCGTCCGGGACATGGGACGGCATTCCTTTACCAGGACCGTATCACCCATCCGGGAGTCGTTGCCTTCGTCATGGACGTGCAGCTTGGTGGAGCGGCGCATGTACTTGCCATACAGTGGATGACGCACACGGCGCTCGATGAGCACGGTGCGGGTTTTGTCCATCTTGTCACTGATGACACGGCCAGTGACCGCACGTTGTTCTTTGACTTCTTGTTCGCTCATGACTTTACTCGCCTGCTCTCGAACGCTCGTTCAGCACGGTCTTGATGCGGGCAACGTCCTTGCGGATCTTGCCGAAGCGGTCTGGGCGAGGCGGTTGGCCCGTGCCCTTTTGCATCCGCATCTTGAACTGCTCGCGGTACAGCTCCAGCAGCTCACCACGCAGTTCTTCGGTGTTCTGCTCACGCACTTCGCTCGCCTTCATCACATCACCTGCCGTGTCACAAATGCCGTCTTGATGGGCAGCTTGGCAGCAGCCAGGCGGAATGCCTCGCGGGCCACTTCTTCGCTCACGCCTTCCATCTCATAGAGCACGCGACCGGGCTGAATCTTGCATACCCAGTATTCCACGTTGCCCTTACCCTTACCCATACGTACTTCAACGGGCTTCTTGGTGACGGGCACATCCGGGAACACACGGATCCAGATCTTGCCGCCACGCTTGATATGCCGGTTCATCGCACGACGTGCAGCCTCGATCTGACGTGCCGTAATACGACCGCGATCGACGGACTGCAGGGCGAACTCGCCGAAACTGACCTTTCCACCGGAAATGGCCAGACCGCGGTTCCTGCCCTTGAACTGCTTCCGGAATTTCGTTCTCTTGGGCTGCAGCATCACTCAAACTCCTCAGTTAACCGCGGCCTTGCCTTCCTGGGCAGTGTCCGTCTTTTTCTCGAAGTCGAACACCTCACCCTTGAACACCCAGACCTTCACGCCGATGATGCCGTACGTGGTCTGAGCTTCGGCAAACCCATAATCAATTTCCGCGCGCAAGGTATGCAGCGGCACACGGCCTTCGCGATACCACTCGCTGCGGGCGATCTCGGCGCCATTCAGGCGGCCGGAGACATGCACCTTCACACCCTGGGCACCCAGACGCATCGCGTTACCGACCGCACGCTTCATGGCACGGCGGAACATGATACGACGCTCCAGCTGTTGCGCGATCCCCTCGGCCACGAGTTGTGCATCGGTCTCGGGCTTGCGGATTTCTTCAATGTTGATCTTCACGGCCTGAGGAGGAAGACCCAGGCGGCCGGCAACCTCGCGGCGCAGCGCCTCAATATCTTCACCCTTCTTGCCGATGACGATCCCCGGGCGTGCCGTGTGAATCGTGATGAACGCCTGGCGCGCGGGCCGAGCGATCTCGATGCGGCTGACGGAGGCCTGGGACAGCTTCTTCTTCAGAAACTTACGGATTTCCAGATCACTGTGCAGGTTGTCGGCATAATCCCGACCATCTGCGTACCAGGTGGATGCCCAGTCCGCGGACACCCCCAGACGGAAACCGATCGGATTGACTTTCTGACCCATCTCAGACCCCTACCTTACTCGGCGCTGACGGCGACGGTAATGTGACTTGTACGTTTGTTGATCCGGTTTGCCCGGCCCTTGGCCCGCGCCTGGATGCGCTTGAGCACCGGACCCTGGTCCACACAGATGCGTGACACACGCAACTCATCCACATCCGCGCCATCATTGTGCTCGGCGTTGGCAATGGCCGACTCAAGGATCTTGCGCACCAACTGAGCGGACTTCTTCGGGCTGAAGGACAGGACCTGCAGCGCCCGCTCAACGGGCAGCCCACGGACCTGATCCGCCACCAGCCGACATTTTTGCGGCGATATGCGAGCGAATCGCAATACTGCGACGGTTTCCATCATCAACCCCTTACCTTGCCTTCTTGTCAGCCACGTGGCCCTTGAAGGTGCGCGTTGCCGCGAACTCCCCGAGCTTGTGACCCACCATGTTTTCGTTGATCAGCACCGGCACATGCTGCCGCCCGTTATGGACGGCCAACGTCAACCCCACCATCTGCGGAATCACCATGGACCGACGGGACCAGGTCTTGATGGGACGCCTGTCGTTGGCAGCAGAAGCTGCCTCCACTTTCTTGAACAGATGATGGTCGACAAAAGGACCTTTCTTCAGCGAACGCGGCACTGATCTATCCCCTCAACTCTTACTTCGCTTTCCGACGGCGCACAATCATGCTATCCGTCCGCTTATTCTTTCGGGTTTTGTAACCCTTGGTCGGAATACCCCACGGGGTCACCGGATGCTGGCCGAAGTTCCGGCCCTCACCACCGCCATGCGGGTGGTCCACCGGGTTCATTGCCGTGCCCCGCACCGTGGGACGAATCCCCATCCAGCGGCGGGCACCGGCCTTGCCGAACTTGCGCAGGCTGTGTTCCGAATTACTGACTTCGCCGATCGTGGCGCGGCAATCCGAATGCACCTTACGCATTTCGCCGGAGCGCAGCCGCAGCGTGACATACTGACCTTCACGGGCGACCAACTGTACGGAGGCCCCGGCACTACGAGCGAGCTGCGCTCCCTTTCCGGCGCGCATCTCGATGCAGTGAATCACGGTACCCAGCGGGATGTTCCGAAGGGGCAGGCAATTGCCGGCACGAATCGGGGCATGCACACCGGAGACCACCGGGTCGCCAGCCTTCACGCCGCGAGGCGCGATAATATACCGACGTTCGCCGTCCGCGTACAGCACCAATGCAAGATGCGCACTGCGGTTCGGGTCATATTCCAGCCGCTCAACCTTGCCCGGGACATCATCCTTGTTACGCTTGAAGTCCACGATGCGATAGCGCTGCTTGTGACCGCCACCCACGTGACGCGTCGTAATGCGCCCCTGGTTGTTGCGGCCACCGGTGCGGCTCTTCTTCTCCAACAGCGGCCCGTAAGGCTCGCCCTTGTGAAGATCGGGGGTCACACCCCGGACCACAAAACGGCGGCCCGCGGAAGTGGGTTTCGATTTGACGATCGCCATTTCGCGTTACCTTTCCGATTACTCGTTGCCGGCCAGTTCAATGTCGTAACCCGGCTCGAGGGTCACGTAGGCCTTTCTCCAATGATTGCGGCGACCCTGGGATCGGCCCAACCGCTTACGCTTACCCTGCTGGTTCAGCACACGCACCGAGGAAACCTTCACTTCGAAGAGTTTTTCCACGGCCTGGCGAACTTCATCACGGGTTGCGTCGACAGCCACCTTGAACACGTGCTGGTTCGCGGCATCAGCAAGCATGGTGCCTTTTTCCGACACATGCGGCCCCACGATCACCTTCAGCATTCTTTCTTCGTTCATGACAGCCACCCTTCAACATGCTTGAGCGCGGACACGGTGATCAGCACCTTCTCGGCACCCACCAGACTCACGGGATTGATTTCCGCAACGTCCAGGACATCCACCTTCGGCAGGTTCCGCGCCGACAGGTAAAGATTGGCGTCCGCCTCGGTTGCCACGATCAACGCCGACTCCAGGCCCAACTCGGACAGCTTGGCGATCAGCGCCTTGGTGCGGGGCTCACCCACCTTGAAATCTTCAACCACCACCAGGCGTTCCTGGCGAACCAATTCAGAGAAGATGCTGGCCATGGCGGCGCGATACATCTTCCGATTCAGCTTCTGCGCATAGCTGCGCGGCGAAGCCGCAAAGATCTTGCCGCCCCCACGCCACAGTGGGCTGCGAATGGTACCGGCACGGGCACGCCCCGTACCCTTCTGCCGCCAGGGCTTGGCACCGCCACCGCGCACCTGGGCGCGGGTCTTCTGCGCCTTGGTGCCCGAGCGGCTGCCGGCCATGTGAGCCACGACCGCCTGGTGTACCAATGTCTCGTTAAAATCACGGGCAAATGCCACGTCGGAGACGTCGACGCCCTGCTGAGTGTCCTGAACCTGAAGCTTCATGAGAGTCAACCCTTCGCCTTGACAGCGGGACGCACCATGACGTCACCACCGGTGGAACCCGGCACCGCGCCACGGATCAGAAGCAGATTCCGCTCGGCATCAACCCGGACAACCTCCAGGTTCTGAATCGTGCAGCGCTCGTTACCCATCTGGCCAGCCATCTTCTTGCCCTTGAACACACGACCAGGCGTCTGGTTCTGACCAATGGAGCCCGGCGCACGGTGAGAGCGGGAGTTACCATGAGTGGCGTCCTGCATACTGAAGTTGTGACGCTTGATCACACCCTGGAAACCCTTACCCTTACTGGTCCCGGTGACATCCACCATCTGACCTTCGGAGAAGACATCCACCTTCAGCTCAGCACCCACCTCAACGCCTTCACCCTCACCCTCTTCCAGGCGGAATTCCCAGAGACCGCGACCGGCCTCCACACCCGCCTTGGCCAGATGACCGGCCAGGGGCTTACCCACACGACTCGCCTTACGAGAACCCACCGCTACCTGCAGGGCGCGATAACCATCGCGCTCGCCGGCCTTCACCTGGGCGACACGATTCGGCTCCACCTCGATGACAGACACCGGCAGGGACACTCCGTCTTCCGTAAAGACACGAGTCATGCCCACCTTGCGACCGACCAGTCCGATTGCCATGACACTACCTCTGCTTCCACCCCGAGACCCCGGGGCGTCGGAGAAATTATTTCATTCTGAAAGTCACGGCCCGGCACAAGTTACCCTGCACCGGGCCATGGAAAGCCAACTATTATGCCACAGAAACCAGGGCTAGTTAAGCTTTATTTGCACATCCACACCAGCCGCCAGGTCCAGCTTCATCAGGGCGTCCACCGTCTTGTCCGTGGGGTCCATGATATCCATCAGGCGCTTGTGTGTACGGATCTCATACTGATCCCGCGCGTCCTTGTTGACGTGGGGAGAGATGAGCACCGTGAAGCTTTCCATCTTCGTGGGCAAAGGGATCGGCCCCTTCACCCGCGCACCGGTACGCTTCGCGGTTTCCACAATCTCAATGGCCGAGCGATCGATCAAACGATGATCAAAGGCCTTGAGGCGAATACGAATTCTTTGCTTGGCTGCCATGGACGTTTACTCGATGATCTTGGCGACAACGCCGGCGCCGACCGTGCGGCCACCTTCGCGAATTGCAAAACGCAGACCC
>NZ_JAJNAN010000056.1:0-15703 GCF_022227565.1 Ectothiorhodospira sp. 9100 | reverse complement strand
TTTTGGCCACTCTGGGATAATCGCTCCAGCGAAAACATCATACTCTGGCTTACACTCCGCAGTTCTCAACAAAGTGGTAAGCCACCCCGCATCAGGCAGCACATCGTCATCTGTAAATATTACGAGATCACCTTCAACATGGGGCAGCGCCATGTTAAGGGACGCGTTTTTGCCCGATTTGGGTTGAAATAACAAGACAAGGGGCAAACGATGCTGGTAGTTTCTTAGCACTTCCGATGTACCGTCCGTGCTGGCGTTATCGATTGCGATAATCTTCCACCCCCCTTGAGGGAACTCCAAGGCACAGAACGCTTCCAGCATTCTAGGAAGCGTACGCTCGCCATTGTGAGTCGAAAAGATCACGGTAACCATAGTTATACCGGAGAACAATAAAACGGAAAGAAGGAATGAACGGGCGCCCCAATCAAACGCATATCAATATCCAATACGCCTATAAGCATGATTTAAACGCCTCGACAGCGCTGACTTTAATTGAGAGGCAAGCATTATCGTACTATGGCACCAGCCGGACCACTGCTCGGCCAGCGAAGTTGGGCAGGCCTGCTTTGGCCGACCCAAATAGCTCACCAAGACACCGACCCCTGCAGGATGCCGGGCGGATAGAACAGCCATGACCTCTGATAAGCGATGACCATGCTCATATAGGGCGGATGGATCTTCTAGATAGTAACAAGGATACGACAACTGGGTTCGATAAAGGATATCGATACCTTTCATGACCTGCGGACCATGGTGGCTATAGAGTTCTACGGCAAGCCCATAAGCCCGGAGCATATCCGTCAGCGCTCGGGCTTTATCATCAGTCATGGAAGCACTATTTTGTCGTGCCACATAATGATATAGAATCGCCGGAAGCGTCGTGACCTTGCGTACGCTCATAAAGCAACCAATATTCACCAAGGTATCTTCATTGATGTCCTGTCGCCAACGAAAGCTGCTCAACCCATGCTCCATGATGAGTTCACGGCGATAAAGCTTATTCCAAAGGGAGCCGGTACCAAATTCGTGGCGGCAGAAGCGATCGTACACGTGATCAGTCACGCATTGTTCCTCCCTGAAACGGAACTTCATCCCCAATCGCTCCCCTGAAGGCGCCACCCGATCCACACTGCAGATCACAATGTCAGAGTCATTGGTCTTCGCCGCGCTTAGCATACGTTGAAACATCTCTGGCTCCACATGATCATCCGCATCCATGAAGCCGATCCATTGTCCGGTAGCGGCCTCAAGGCCTGAGCGGCGCGCCTCGTGCACTCCAGCGTTCACGGCCTTGAAGATCGTCTTGATACGCGCATCGCCGCCTGCCAACGACTGCATCACCGAGGCGGTGGAATCGGATGAGGCATCGTCCACCAGAATGATTTCAAGATCTGAAAGATGCTGCCGGAGCAGCGAAGAAACAGAGTTCTTGAGCGTGTCAGCCGCATTGTAGACAGGGACGATGACACTGGCTTGAGGACATCCCATGGTCTTACACCGCCCCCCCTGCGAGGCGTTTGAACTCATGCCCCAACTCGTTCAGGGTCTCCCAACTTCCCCGTTCTACGAGAGCGCCCTTGTGCAACACCAGGATCTCGTCACAGGGTTTCACGGTGGTCAGCCGATGAGCCACCAGGATGATGGTCTTCTGCCCCGCCAAGTTGTGAATGGCCTCCATCACAACCTTTTCAGTGGCGTTATCCAAGGCGCTGGTGGCCTCATCAAAGAAAATGACATCCGGGTTGCGGTAGAGTGCACGAGCAATACCGATGCGTTGTCTTTGGCCACCCGAGAGGCGCACGCCCCGCTCCCCGATCACGGTTTCATAACCTTGAGGCAGGTCGTTTAGGACGAATTCGTGAAGATTGGCCAATTTGGCGGCGCGGTAAACTGCGGCTTCATCGATCTTCTCAGGAGGCACACCCAGGGCAATATTTGCGGCTACCGTCTGGTCCGCCAGAAAGATGTGCTGCGGTACATATCCCAATGCGGCCTGCCAGCGGCGCACATCCGAACCCGTCAAGGACGTCTCGTCGATCAGGATTTTTCCTTGGTCCGGCTGCAGGAGCCCCAGAAGCAGGTCCACCAAGGTACTCTTGCCCGCCCCGGAGGATCCGACAATACCCACGGTCGTGCGCGCCGGGATTTCCAGGGAGACACCGCGCAATGAGGCCTCATCGGTACCTGGGTAGGTGAATGAGACGTCATCCAGAATGATCGCGTTGCGAGGCACCAGTCGATCCGACACGGCAATGGCGCCCCCAAAGGGCTGTGACCCTTCGCGGTCTCCCAGATCATGAAGCACGTCATCCACCGCAGCCATATTGAACCTCAGGGCTGCCAGGGTAGCGAAGATCTTCTGAAACGCCGGGATGAGCTGCCGACCCGCCAAACCATACAGACCGATGAGAGGCAACGCGTTCGTCAGGCCCCCATCGCCCGACATCAGTACCAAGACGAGCAGCAGCACACCACCAAATGCCACTCCTTCGATTGCATACATCGGCAATTGATTCAACAAGGCCGCATTGGCCTGGTACTTGGCAAAGCGCCGTGAGGGATTGCGGTAACGCTCCAGGTAGGCCCCTTCGCGCCCCAGCAGGCGAATCTCCTTGGCACCAGCAAAGGCCTCAGCCGCAGCAGTGAACCGCTCGCGGTTGGCGACAACGCGGGCGCTGCCCACCTTGCTCAGCCAGGCGCGGGCAGTCAGATAGATTGCGCCGTAGATGGAGCCAAGTGCTGTGGCAACGATAATGGCCAGCCACGGTTTGACGGCCACAAGAAGGGCAATGATCGTGATTGCCAGCAGCAGGTGGCTGAGAAGCCGCATCGCGGGCATGAGCGCACCGTTTGTCACCTGGGCCGTTTCGTGCAGGACGGTCTTAGCCAGATCCCCGGAGTTACGGCTGAGATAGAAGCTGAAGGGCCTGCGCAGGTAGTCCCCCATCAGCCGCCGCGAGAGCTCGTACTGCTGCATATGTGTAAAGCGATTGATGGCCCAGAAGGTGAGGGCCTGGAGGGCGGTGCCTGAGACGAACACCACGAAGGCAATGATCCCCAGAAAGTGCAGGAAGGCGCGCTCGGATTGAAACCCCAGGCCCTCGTACACAGCAAGGAGCCAGGCATTCTCATGGATCACTTCGGGGTTCGATAGCACGGAGAGGAAAGGCATGATGGAGGCCACGCCCCCCGTCTGCACAAAGGCCGTCACGATCATGAGCCCTATCAACAGAAGCACCCGGGTGCGATCCCGCGGGTGGAGAAGGGCGTTCAACTTCTTGATCGTATTGAGCATATCCTGCCTTGAACTGCGGCCGTCTGGAGGGATGCGCGCATCCTTGCGGCCAATGGGGGGGCATCCCGGAGAAGGACGGCCCCTTAGCTTTAATAATCTTACCTGATCCCTGAACCACCGCCCACCCGGACGAGACAGCCCACGGCACTTTGGGCTAGCATGGCGGGCCTGGAACCGTGACCTGCGGGAACTCTAGGGATAATGCCACGGGCACGCTCCCGGATGACATGAACGAGGAAGGGAAAATGCACCAGGATCCGCCACGGATCGCCATTGTAATCCCGTTTTTCCAGCGAAAGGCCGGCCTGCTGACACAATGCGTGCGGTCCATTCTGGAACAACCGGGAGAAGTGGGATACCAGATCATCGTAGTGGACGATGGGTCGCCGATATCGGTAGATGGTGAGTTAGCGCCACTGCTAGATGAGGCGGGGGAGCGGCTGACCATCGTCCGGCAACCCAACAGCGGCCCCGGCGCGGCGCGCAACGCCGGGCTTGACCATGTACCGGAGGATACGCCCTTCGTGACCTTCCTGGACTCGGATGACCAGTGGACCGGCCCCTTTCTGACTGACGCGGTGCATGCGATGGAACAGGGCTATGACCTGTTCATGGGTAACAGCGCCAGGGCCGGGCAGGAGAAGACACGGTTCGAATGGGAGGCGGACAAAGGCATGGATCTCAAACCAAAGGATCACCCGATTATTGATGCGGAGCGTGGAATCCACGCGTTTCAAGGGGACTTCTTTGACCTGCTAGTCAGGCGCACAAGCTTGGTTAGTACCACCGTCTTCGCTTATCAGTTCGCCCGGTTTTCGCATGTACGCTTCGACCCCACGATATTCAATGGTCAGGATCGGCTGTTCAAGCTGACATTAGGACAACACTTGGAGAAGGTGGCTTTCTCCCCAAGGGTGTACGCTCATGAAGGCGAGGGGGTGAACATCTTCGACAAATCACAGTGGGGAAGCGAGGGATCGGTACGACTGGTTTCCAGCTACATCCGCTTGGCCAAAGCCATTCTTCGGCAGATCAACCTGACTTCCTCACAGGAGGAGTATGTACGGGGGCAATTATCCGACGCCCGGCATGCCTTCCTGGCAAGCCTGCTGCATCTCGTGCACCGTCGCATGCCGGTGGATTGGCCCCTGGTGCTGGCCACACTCCGGGAGGACCCGGCCACTCTCCTCTTGCTGCCCGCCAATCTGCTGAGGATTTTTCGCAACAAGACGGTGGCTTGAACCCTGAATTGATAAGCCCGAACCGGAGTTCCCGCATGCAGGTATCTGATCCCTCGACGCTATCGAGCCAGGAACGCCCCTACTTTTCGGCCCTATGGCGAGGCGGGCGGATCACGACGGACGGGGTCGAAAACTGCCAGCTGGGTCACCGGCTCGACCTGGGGGGGCGGCACGGCCCCGATGGAATCTTCGTGGAATGGTCGTGGGATGGGGACGCACTCACGGTGCGTAATGACCGCTATGGCATCTATCCCCTCTTCTATGCCTGCCATGCCGGAGAGATCCGCATCTCGCCCTCCATCCTGCATGTTTTGAGGGGCGATTTCCCTAAGACACTGAATGTGGCCGCCCTGGCTGTGTTTCTGCGCCTAGGTTTCTTCCTTCAGGAAGACACCCCGTTTGAGCATGTTCATCTTTTGCCTCCCGGCAGCACGCTGACCTGGCGACAAGGGAAATTGACCCTGCGACGCGGCTCAATGGATGTGCCCGTTCCAGAAACCCCTGTCACATCTTTCGATGAGGCCGTCGAGCAGTATGGACAACTCTTCCGGCAAGCCATCTCCCGGCGACCGCCACCGGCCAGTGGCTTCACCCTGCCCATCAGTGGCGGAAGGGATTCGCGCCACATCCTGTTTGAGCTGCTGGAACAGGGGCACAAACCCGACCTCACGGTCACTGTGCAATCGCGACCACCTTCATCGAACGAGGACCTACGCATCGCTCGCATCCTGGCGAGGGAACTGGAACTGGTGCACGAGGAGATCGCCATGCCCCGATCCTATTTCCAGGCCAACCTGAAGGACATTGAAGTAACCCATTTCTGTGGTAGCGGCCACACGTGGCTTTTGCCCGTCGCAGCCTACCTCAAAGCCAATGGTACCAAAACAGTCTATGACGGGCTTGCAGGGGATGTTCTCTCTGGAGGCCTGCAGGCAAATGAGAATAGGTTATCACTAATAAAGTCGGGTCAGACGAGGAATGTTGCCATCTCACTCACCCAAGAAAGCGGGCTGACCCAGTTCCTTCAATCCAGCCTGAAAGATACACCTCGGCGGATCTTGGACGAGACACTGGCTGTGGAAAGAATTGACAACGAACTAAAGACCCACCTCGGAGCCGCCAATCCATGGATGTCTTTTATCTTTTGGAACAGAACGCGAAGGGGAATTGGTTTGATACCGTTCTCTATTTTGAGCCCGGTAGAAACGGTGTATTGCCCCTACCTGGACCATGAGCTATTCGATTTTTTTTGGAACCTGGATCCCACATACTCCATGGGCAATGCCCTGCATGATGAAACGATCCGGCGCAGTTATCCCCAGCATGCCCACCTTCCCTTTGAAGACAAGCACGCACCGCGCGCCACAGGGGCCGCAGAGAGCGCGTTCTACCGACGAGGGGTGGCGGAGTTTCTGGCTCACTACATGAGCCACCCCCGTCGGTTACGATCCCGCCTGGTCAAATCGGAGCGCATCGTGGCGATGCTGGCTCGGGATCTTATGCGGATGCAATGCCCAAGCACTTGGTACTTACAGCCCAGCCTCTATCTGATGGAGCTGGAAGAGCAACTGGACCGACTATAGGGACCAGGCAAGCCTCCCTTTCAGCATCAATGGATGAGACGCCCCTCCTTGAAGCAGCAGGGGTTCCAGACACCGACCTATGGCACCCGGCAGCGAGGCATCCATGGGATGCTCTATCCAACAAGATGCGGCGTCAGCGTCTCTCTCCTCCAGCCCCTCGCCCCTGATCACGACATGAGCCTGGGCTGGCAAAGTGTCCGATAACAGGGCATGCGCTCCCGGATTCAGCCAGCGGATATTTCCCGTCTCGCCAGGAATCAGCGCCATTTCCCAGTCCAGTTGAGGGCGATGCTTGTGAAACCGGATGTGTAGCCTCGCCTCAAGCCCCGTGAGTAAGCTTCGCTTCAGTACGGCCGAGCGCCCAAGGCGACCATCCAGGATGCGCCAATCCAGCGCTGCCCGAACCCTGCCCAGCAACCCTTCCACCGGATCCCGGATCAATTGACGCGGTATCCCGGTCAAGCGGATTTCGACGATCTCATCCGACTCGACGCACGCCTCCTCGACCCAGTCGGTCAATCCGTACAACATTTGATCAGAGGCCTGGAAGACTGGGGTCCACCCCGCCCGTGCTGGACACGCGAGTAAATCTGCTACGGCCAGGCGAACCGGCGGGGGGCATAAGAGCCGCCCTTGCCATGTGAGATGAAATGGCAGGCCACCGGAATAACGCAATTCAACGGCACCGTTTGCAAAGGCCTGAGGAATCTGCCCCTCAGTGTTGATCAACATGAAGGCTGATGTGGGGTTACCGCAACGACAGATACCCGCGCAGGGATCGTGCTTCAAAGGGTTACCGGGTGCCTCATCGCGCCAGAAGGCACGTTCCCGCGTCCACTCCATGGAAGGTGCGGCATGGAGCCCCCAACTCAGCACGGCCGCCGTCCAGGCGTTGTACACACTCAGATACATATAGCCATCCCAGCCCGCACGCTCATCACCTGACGGATTCAGCCCGATGAGCCCATCCTGGCGCTGCTGGGAACACCACCGCCGAAGAATACCCTGAAGCATCTGCTGTGCCGGGTTTTGAGGACGATCACCTTGAGAAAACCCCAGCATCACGAGGCTTGCCACCAGGCAGGCATCTCCGAAAAGGGCATGATTGCTGCGACCCAAGCCCCCAACATGACCGTGCCCATCCCAGCACATGAGGGCCCAGCGCATCATGCGTTCCACTCGGTCCATCCAGGCAGGGGACCCAGTGACGGCCGCCGCCACGGTAGCGATAAACAAAGCCTTGTGATGATAGGCAATCGGAGTGGCGCCCCTCTGGTTTTTTGACTCTCGGTAGGGGAAGTCTACAAACCCACCTTCGGGGGTCAGCCAGGCATCCAGGGACTGGATCAGTGACGCTTCGATCTTGGCAGCTTTCACACTCTGATTGCTCTCCAGCAACTCACACAATCCTGCCAGGAGGGTCCAGTTGTTGGAAGGATACCTGCGAACCAGACGACAGCGGCTCTGCTCTCGTGTAACCAGTTCAAGGGCTTCGGAAGACGGGTCTCGGATTTCAAGGGCACGTCTGAACAGTAGGAGCAGGAACCGATTGAAAGGGGCGTGGCCCAGCTCTCTGCCTGGCTTGGCCTCTCGTGCGTTCAGGAGTTTCTGCCAACCAGGGTCCACACCTTCCCGCAAGTAAAGGGCCAGGGCGCCAGCCACCTGCCCATAGTGGTCAGGTGGTGTCGCATCCCCAGTACCGGGATCCTGAAGAATGCCCATGGCATCGGTATATACGCTGATGCCACGGGTCAGGCCGGCGAGACAATCATGGAGCACGGGAGCTGGATCCATTGAGTCTCCGGGATCTGGCATCACGCCATGCACATGCCCATCATCTCTCGCCACGGACAGCATCTTGCGAGTTATCTGCGACAAAGCCGGGGTATCTCGGTACCGCCCCCCTGGGTTCGGTCGGCACCAAGTCCATCTTGCCCCCCCCCACACGCGCCATGCCTTCGTCCAACTCTCTGCGCATGATGACGGTCAACGCCAGGAAGGCGTATATCAGCTCAAAGTACGCCATGTCGAGAAACGCCGCGGACACCATGAAACCAATCAGTCCTATCTTCATCGCCCAGGCATACTCGGCCAGCCACAACTGGCCGGTTCGTTGCTTCGCTGTCATCTGGATGCGGCGAAGCGTAAGGAGCATAAAGACCAACATCAATAAGTAAATCCCCAAACCAACGAACCCATGCTCGCCCAAAACCTGAAAATAGGTGCTATGGGGGGACAGAATGTGCCTCCATTCGCCCTCAAACTCGGCAAACTGAATCCACCAGTCATATCCCATGCCTCTATTACCAAACCCCATTCCGACGAGGGGGCTTTCTTGAGCCATGTTCCAATTCACGCCCCAGGCCTGGATGCGCTGCATTGCCGACTGATCCTCTTCATATGTCTGAATGGTCTGCCAGCGGGCCATGAGCTTGTCTGGCACGGTAACCCCCACGCCGACAACGAGTAGAACGGCCATAGCCACAAGCACCAATTTATGCCGCATACGTAGAAAGATGAACGGTGCCACGGCAAGAATACCCAGCAGAGCGCCACGGGAATAGGTGGCAAGGATCGCAACCGCCGTCAACCAGAACACCCCGTAGAAGCCCCACCCGGCAGGTACCGAGAACTTTTGAATCCACCCCCTCCCCCAATCGACCCACTGCTCCCGTAACATTCGCGCCGTCACCAGAATCATAGGCAGGATCATCACCATAGCCATACCGATATAGGTATTACCCGCCAGAAAGGACCTGGGCGGACCCAGGACCATATGTTGCCCACCTGTAAGGATCGAAAATAGTCCCCCTTTCAGTCCGTAAAACGCGAGCGAAGAGGTAATTACAATCAGAAGTACCAGCACCCGTTTCTCACCGTACACCAACATCGGCGCCACGAAGGTGATCGCCAGGATCTTCATGAAGTTGGTCCATTGGCTCCATGCGCCCGATGGGTTTATGGCAAGATATGACGTTAAGGTCACATACGCAGCCAGCACCACAAGTAGCGCAATCTCACGCGTAAAAGGCAGTGGCCGCCGATCTTTTGTCAGCACGAGGGCAATCAGTGTCGCGCCGCCGATAACCATGGCCAGCGGGAACGTCTGCATGAACCCCCAAGTCAACCCATGGGGAGACATCATGCCCACCCAGTACCAACCCACCACTCCAATCCAGGGTTTCATGAGAGTGATGGGGACCAACCCCATGATGATCGCAAAAAGCAGGAGATCACGCATGCAGATGCACGCCTTGTATTGCAACGATCATTGGCATGCACTCACTCCCGTTTTGTAGAAATCCGGCACACCTTTGCCATGATGGGCCAGACCATGGTCCGAGACTGTGTCTGCTGACAGTTGGCCAAGCACCCACTAATCTTGCGCCTCCGTCGCGGATAATGGATACCCTGCTCGCTCCAGCATATTTCTCAATCCGGGCAATGGGTGCCCCATAGCATAGGCCGCCTGAGCGTGGAGGCGTGCCTCCTCATGGTCACCCAGCTTGACCAGAATAACGCCCAGGTTATAAAGCACTTCAGGGTTGTCCGGATTCAGGTTGACCGACTGCTCCAAGTATTCCCTGGCCTGCCCCATCTTACCCTGCCTGTAATGGTGCAGACCCTGAATAAAAGGCACCATCGCATCGTTGGAATTCACGGTACGCGCCCAATAGAATCGACATTCTATATTCCATTGGGCATGCGTTGGCTTTGAAGTCCCTTCGCGGATCGCCAGCCGACTGAAGGCATCCAGCGCAGCATGATGATTGGGAAAATGGTTCAGCACATAATCCAAATCATTGGCGATATAGCCTGACGCACCTCGCCGCAGCATCCTGACATCATTGGTAAAGTGATATCGCTCCACGACGTCGAGGGCTTTTTTATTGGTAATATAATCCTTACCGTGACCTGGAATGGCGCCACACCAGGACTCGGCCAAAACGGCTGATGGCAAGAGCGCAAGACAACCGGCCACAAAGACACAGCAAAAAAGATTCCACATACGCATCACAAGCCACCCCTCAACCTCAGATCAAGGCGCAATAGTTATCCAGGGGCCAGACGAGCCCTTGCGGCTCATACTGAGCCTTGGTCGCCCGCGCCCAACACTCAACTCCAGGGAACCGATACCAATGAACACCCTCGACCCAACCACTTTACTTTTCATTTGCTGATGCGACCGCAAGGATCCGGGATTAAAGGCGGATATCCGGCTACAGGTGTATTTAAATCCCTGTTCCGATAATCGCCGACTTGCCTCCTGCCAGAGCCTTGGAAAGGTCATGGACAACCGATGCTTGGGGAAGACAAACACATCGAAGTCCCAGACAGAAACCCCTGCAGGTGAAGGTTCAAAGGTACATCGCACCTCATCCTCTTTATAAGGGCCCTCAGTCCACCAGAGAAAACCGGCCAGCTCGTCATTCTTCAATGCGACCAGACAGCGTGCGCCTTGTTCAAACCGGCTCCGTACACATTCGGATGGACGCCCCATCGAGCCAAACACTGGATCGCCTTCGTAAACCTCACGAATCTCCAGGTTACCCCTTGGCCGGGTCTGCACACCCGCCGGCGCTTTCAGTGGTTGCACCAGAAAATGGTATTTTATGACGCGCATCCGCCCACCACTCAGACGCCAGAACCCTTCCGACAACAGGAACCAGGCTGCGTCGCGACCGCTCAACTGGCGCATGGTGGAAAAGAGATACGTATCCCTGACCTTTTTAAAGACCTGCATCCTCATCACCAATCAGCATCGCGAGAAGAGTCGACTTGCTTCACCCAGGCCAGTGTAGCCCTGGACACATCATCCCGCCATTCACGCCTCGAGAAGGTATGGTTGGCCTGATCCATCTCATGCAGCGTAACGCGCGACTCACTGAGCAGACCGGACCAGGCCCGTGACCCCGCTGCCACATCGCGAAATTCCGCCGCCGTCAGATCATCCCCGCTGAGAATCAGCAGGATGCGCCCCTCAAAGCGCTGCCAGCCACTCGCCATGCGCTCTGGCAACTCACCTTGAAGCGCTGCGGCTCGCGATGACCGAGCATCGCTGTTTCGCGAGCTTTGGGGCGGGCGCGCCACGGTACGACGCACCAGGTCGGCAAGCGAGCGCAGGGAAGTAAGCGGATTGAATCGCCCACTGAACACACCGGACCAGAAATCCCGGCTGAACATCCGTTTCACGTAATAGTGCTTGAGATAGGCCTTGGCCAGGCCTTGTTCGGTGCGCACCCAGGGGTTGAGGAGCACAAGCCCGGCCACCCGGGGATCACGCCAGGCATACATGAGGGCCGCCGAGGCGGCATCGCACAGGCCCCAGATGACCACACGCTCCAGATGGGGCATCCGGGATTGAAAGGCATCGATGGCTGACTCGATGTCTTCGTCGATGTGTTCGAAGTCTCGCTGATCACCGCCGGCGTCGCCCATGCCCCGGTAATCAAAACGCATCACCGGGATACCCTGGGCGGAAAGATGCCGGGCCAGCAGTAGAAATTGCCGATGGCTCCCGACCCGGTACTGGGGGCCACCCACGATGATCAAGACCCCGGTACGGGCTTGCTGCGCACCCGGGTGGATAATACCCACCAGGGGCACCTCGTCCACGTGAAAGAGGAAGGCATCGGGGGTCATGGGGTGATGACGTCCTGGACGCGCCGGGTGGTGGCCTCGATCAGTTCCGGCACTTCGCGGACCTCCTGCGTGGTCCAGAAAGGCTCGCCCATCAGCGCCTCAGCATGCACGGTCATACCGGACGCCGTCCAGGCCTGGACCTGACGCTGGGCAGCCGGTGAAAGCGGAGCATCGGCGGTACCCGATACCTCGAACCAGGCCACCTCGCCCGATGGGGTAGGCTGCAGTGTCGCCGCCGAGAGTCCAGCCACCCACTCCGGGTGCAGGCCATAGCCCGCCACTTCCAGTGTCTCGCCGTTTTGCAGGCGTTCGCGCAGGGCCTTGGTGGTCTCCCCCTGGGTGCCTGACATCATCCCCGAGGCCACGCGCAGGCGCAGGATCTGGTTCAGATGGACGTCTCCCTGGGTGACCGGTTGCCAGAGGATCGTCAGGGCAGGCGTGCATGGATGGGAGAAAAGCAGATCACTGATGAGCAGGCACCCTGCTCTCAGGCCCCATAGAATGAGAGGTTGACGCGCGTCGTGGGGCAGATTCTGCAAGCAGGCATGCAGGTCTTCCAGCCACAACGCCCATCGGGCATCCTCGAATTCCCCGTCACTATCACCACAACCGTACAGGTCCGGCTGGACCACCACCCAGCCCTGGGCGGCCAGTTGCCGCGCCTGCAGGGCCGCCATGCGTCGGGATTTGTTGTGTTCTTCCATGAGGGGATGAACGTACAGCACGGTGCCGCGCTCGGATACGCCTTCAGGTGGACGATGCACCACCTGGAAGAGTGCGCCTTGCCTGCCCTGGATGAAACCGACTTCCATGCGCGTGTTGGACGAATCCTGGTTCAATCACGCCCCCGCCAGTTTGCCATCCACGAATTCCGTCAAAGAGCCCAATGTTTCGAAGGTCTCGGCGCTGATCTCATCATCGTCCACCATGATGCCAAACTGCTCCTCCAGGGTGGTGATCACGGTCACCACGGCCATGGAGTCCAGCTCGGGGATGTTCCCCAGCAACTGCGTGGAGGCGTCGAAGGAGGCTGCCCGCCCATTCAGGCCCAGGACGGTGTCCAGGACGCCTTTGATCTGTTCCATGCTCGACATTGTGTTCCTCATGTCTTGGCCCGGCCAGCTGCCTTGGTCTTCCCCAGGCGGCTGGCCCGATGGTTATCTTTGGATTACGGATGGTTGCACCTTGTGGCAGAAACCACAAAGGCGTGACTGAGTAGCCCCCCAACCCAGGGAATCCACTCCAGCACTGCATGCACTGCCCTCGACTCCACCCAGGGCTGAAACCGGCTCAATCGCCCCGGGAGGATGGGAACCCAGTACACCTTGATGTCTTCGGCGCCAGACTTTTTCAGCAGCGCCGACAGCGATCGGGGGTCATCGTAACGCAGATTCAGCGGGCGGCGGCCTATCCGGGCCCGAACGCGCTTGATCAACGTGGTGAGACACCCCCGGTTCAGGGCATCGATCCAGATCTGCCCACCTGGCCGGGTGGCGTCCACCAGCTCGCCCACGGCCCTCTCAGGGCTGGACAGGGCCTGCAGGACCCCAAAACACATCACGCCATCCACTGCTCCCGGGCGCACCGGCAGTCGGTTGGCATCGGCCACCAGCCACTGGATGGCCTCATCGCTGCGGGCCTGGGCCTTTTGCACCGAGGGCAACGAGTAATCCGCTCCCACGGGCGTCGCGCCCTGCTCTGCCAGGTAGCGGGTGTAGCTGCCGGCGCCGCAGCCCACGTCCAGCCAGTGGGCACCGGCGACATCGCCCGGCCACACCCGCTGAAAGTGTCGCAAGCGGGTTTCCAGGCCGGTGTCGGTCCAGCCGGCGATGCCAGCATCGTCATCGAACAGGCGACCCCTTTCGGTGAAACGCCTGCGCCAGACTTCTTCGAATTGGGATCTCATGGCAAGCCATTTGACCGGGCCGGATGCCCCTGGGGGCGGGGATGTTTTATGATGGCCCGCTGAGTGGGTTGGTAAGCCCCGAAGTATATAACCCGATCACCACAGGCGAACAGCCATATGTCAGGACTCTGCGGATGGTTCACCACGGATGGCAGCCGGTTTGCGCAAACCGGCGCATCCTGCGCCGAGGCGCTGCCCGCTGCAAGTGGCGCCGCCACCAGCAAGCTGGAAACACCGGGCGGGGCCTGCCTGGCCCGGGATGGCTGGGTGGCGGGACAGCCAGGCGGCGTGATCGGGGCCATTGTGGGGCACCCCCAGTGGCATGATGCTGAACTCGCCGCGCTGGCCCGTGACCACAGCCCGGCGGCCGCCCTGCTGGAGGCCTACCGGCGGCATGGACTGGGCGCCCTCGAGCACCTGGGCGGGGACTTTTCCGCCTGCGTGCTGGACCCGGACAACCGCCGCCTGTTGGTGGGTATTGATCGCATCGGCCAGTTCCCCCTGTTCTTCGCCCGCATTCCGGGCGGTGTGGCCTTCGGCACCTCGGCCGCCAGCGTACTAGCCCACCCGGGGATGGAGCGCCGCGTCACCCCCGACGGCCTCTTTCATTACCTCTTCTTTCATATGCTGCCAGCCCCGGTCAGCCTGTATGACGGACTGGAAAAGCTCCAGGGCGGTCAGTGCCTGATCCTGGAAGGCGGTGGCCCCGCCCGGGTGAAACCCTACTGGCAGCCCGTGTTCCAGGAATCGGCCGGGGCCGATGGCGCCGCCCTGGGCCAGGAGCTTCACCAGCGCCTGGAGGCCTCGGTGCAACGCCTGAGCGATGAGCCCCATACCGGGGCCTTTCTCAGCGGCGGGCTGGACAGTTCCACGGTGAGTGGTTACCTGGCCCGGCAGCGCCCTGGCGAGGCCGACACCTTCAGCATCGGCTTCGATGCCCCGGGCTACGATGAGATGGACTATGCCCGCACGGCCTCGCGCCATTTCAACACCCGGACCCACGAATACTATGTGACCCCCGAGGACGTGGTAGAGGCAGTGCCGCTGATCGCGGCGGCCTACGATGAGCCCTTTGGCAACTCCTCGGCCCTGCCCGCCTATTTCTGTGCCCGCATGGCCGCCGATGCCGGTATCAAGCGCCTGCTGGGGGGGGATGGCGGCGATGAACTCTTTGCCGGCAATGCCCGTTATGTGAAGCAGGATGTCTTTGAACTCTGGGGCCGCCTGCCTGGGCCGCTGCGCCGTTCCCTGTTGGAGCCCCTGTTCACGAGGCCACCCCGTGGTGTACCCCTGCTGGGCAAGGCTCGCAGCTATGTGGAGCAGGCCCGCATCCCCCTGCCCGATCGACTGCAGACCTACAACCATCTGTATCGCCTGAATCTGGCCGACATGTTTGAGCCGGACTTTCTGGGGCAGGTGAATGAGGAGGCCCCCTGGTCGCTCATGCGGGAGATCTACCAACGCCCCGCCGAGGCCTCGACACTGAACCGCATGATGTATCTGGACTGGCAGCAGACCCTGGCGGACAACGACCTGCGCAAGGTGAGTCGCATGTGCCAGCTGGCGGGTGTGGATGTGGTGTATCCAATGCTGGATGATGACCTGGTGGCATTCTCCTGCCGGGTGCCTTCCCACTTGAAGGCCTCAAAGGGGCGTTTGCGGCACTTTTACAAGGAGGCCATGACGGGTTTCCTGTCCGATGAGATCATCCACAAGAAGAAACACGGGTTTGGTCTACCGTTTGGGGTGTGGATGCAGGACCATCCCCCGCTCAGGGAGATGGCCTACGATGGCCTGCTGCGCTTCAAGGAGCGGGGGATCATGAAGCCCGCCTTCATTGATGAGCTCATCCATCTGCACCAGCAGCACGCGGCCTATTACGGGGAGATGGTGTGGATTTTGATGATGCTGGATCTGTGGATGGAAACTCATGTGGATTAACGTGAAAGAACCAAGATTCAGCTACAAACACTCCCTTCTCCCCCACGGGGAGAAGGGGCGGGGATGAGGGGGGGGATAGGCACTGTGCCGGTCC
>NZ_JAJNAN010000055.1:0-16342 GCF_022227565.1 Ectothiorhodospira sp. 9100 | reverse complement strand
GCCCTCAAGTGAACTGCTCAAGCCCTTTGACAGCGTCGCAGCGCAAGCCTTTGCCACCATCTTCGTCGACCGCCTCGCAGCCGGCCGGCCGATCAGCTTCCCCGATTGCCAGATCGCCGCCACGGCACGTGCTCATGGCGCCGCCATGGCGACCCGCAACGTAACCGATTTCACAGGCTGCGGCGTCGAAGTGATCGACCCCTGGAAACACAAGCAAGGTACCTGACCGACATGGACAAGCAACCAAAGGGAGCCGGCAGTGATAGCCTTCAATCCATTTCTGGGTGTATCTGACCAAGCTCCTTGGCAGCATTAAATTGGGCGCCACGATGAGGAGACATACCATGAAGACTCATCACCTTTGCTGGATCGTTGCCCTGGTGGTGGCCCGATGCTCGTGGCATGCCGGATGGCCGGTGATCACCAGGCATTCAGGATATCTGATGGCAGGCATCAATGAAAAGGGATTGTCCCAGCCAGCCTTCGGGCTGCTTCAATGTGAAGGGCGCCGGGGCCAGCGCCTCGGTGATGGGCTTGAAGCCGATACGCGAGTAGTAGTTCGGATCACCATAGGTCAGAACCACATCAACCCCTGCGTTCCTCAGCGCTTCCAGGCCATGGGCCAGGAGTTTCTGGCCGATGGCCTTGCCCCTGCCACTCGCTCGCAACGGCCACTGGCGCAAGGATGAATACGGGCCGGTCATCCTGATCGTAGGTCAGCCGGGAGAAGATCGCCCCGCCAACAATGGCCCGATCCATTTCAGCGAGGAAAACATGGAGATCCGGCTCGGTGGTGTCGGCTGTCGGCCCGGAGCGGTCGATGGGCGGGAGATGGTGAGAGGCTGCACCTGAAGTTACAGCGGCCAATCATATCAGATCGTTGAAGAGGTCGACCGCGATCCGTTTCACTGCCACAGCTCACAGCAGGTTCGGGCCGGGGATTCGATGAGCGATCACGATGGACTTCATGCGCATTTGGCGTCGACAGTCTTCAGGGATTGGGCAGGTGATAATGCAAATTGAACGTGTACTGTTTTCAGGTCGATTAAGTGGTACGCTGGACTGGTCGAAACAGCAACGGGGTTATCTCCTGATGCACGTGAAATTCTCCGAGGACGTGGTTCCTTTGACCGATCTCAAGGTCAACCCGGGTCGTGTAATCAAGCACGTCAACGAAGCACACCGCCCACTGCTGCTCACCAGCCGTGGCCGCGGTGTGGCGGTCGTTCAGTCCATCAGCGACTACGAACTGGCAGAGGAGGAACGTGCCTTCATGCGAGCCGTGGTTGCGGGATTGGCAGATCTGGATGCCGGACGCGAAGTATCCCTGGCGGAGGCCAGAAACAGGCTCGGGTTGCCGTAGCGGTATGACCAAGGCCAGCATCCATCTCGCCGAATCGGCGTTGGACGACCTTCGTGGAGTCATGGAGTGGTATGTTGAACAGAACGCCCCCGACGTCGGCCACCGGTTGGTCCGCGATACCCTGAAGCAAATTGAGGTGCTCGCCGACCACCCCGATGCCGGGCGTGTGGTTCCGGAGTTCGACCAACCCTTTCTGCGTGAACTGATCCGCCCACCGTTTCGAATCGTCTACCGAAAGGATCGGGAATCAGTCCATATCGTCAGGGTGTGGCGCAGCGAACGCCTGCTTCACCTGCCGTAGCAGAACCTTATTCCGAGGCTAGGTGAGGCTGGCTCACGCGGGATATTGGATCCCGAGTTTATTCAGCCTCACCAGGACTTGATCAACGTTGAGCAAGACGGTTGCCACGGAGTGGCAGTTCCTCACGGCGAGCGGACCGTTGTTGGCGCACGCCGGCTGACGGCTCAGGGTCGAAATCAGGCATCCATATCGGGAAGTCGAAACAATGACCCTGAAAGATTCAGCAGCATGGTGGACAAAGCTGGCAGCCAGCGGCGTACTCATCGGCTTGGTGATTGAGCGCTTCGTAGCGGGTGGGCTACCAGGTTGGCCGAATCCAGCTATCCTCCTCGCCCAGTTACTGGTGGTCTTCGGTGGCTGCATCACGCTGGCGCACTATGCGGTACTTCGTCGAAAAGGTGTTACCTGCACCGAGTCGCAGGAGCCGGTTCGGCTGGTTCGCAGCGGTGGTCTGTTCCCTTCCACGCGCCACCCGATGTATCTCGGGGACACCGTCACCTGTGTTGGCCTGGCCATGCTTGCACCCAGTGTTGCCGCTGGACTGATACTGGTGGTAGCCATCGCCGCTTTGGTGATTCAGGCGCGCCTTGAAGACGAGTTCCTGGCGAGACGCTTTCCAATAGAGCACGGCCAGTGGCGCGCTCAAAGTGGTCTCCTGCTACCACGGTTGTCGCCTTCGTGGGGCATTGGGTAACAGGCCGTCAGCTTCACTCGTCGAAGGCCAACTCGCCCTGCTCCCAGACTCCTGGATTTTCAGCGACATCGGCAACCGGTACCAGAGCACTCACGCGCACACCCAGCAACCGCAAAGGCCGATCCATGGGCGCCCGGCGCAGGCACTCCCGGCTGGCGGCCAGCAGGTCCGCCTGCGCATCAATGGGCACGCGCAGCGTGTGGTCACGGGTCAGTGTGCGAAAATCCGCGTAGCGCAGTTTGATGCCCACGGTCCGCCCACGCACGCCCAGCGCCTGCAGATCAGCGGTCACCCGTTCGCAAAGCGCCACCAATATCCCGGTGAGTTCGGCACGGTCGTGTCTCGGGTGCAGGTCACGCTCGAAGGTGGTCTCGCGACTGACCGACTTGCGCTCGGCCTCCGTGACCACCGGCCGGTCGTCACGCCCGTGCGCGGCGTCATGCAGCCAGGCGGCATATCGGGGTCCGAAGTGCTCCTGCAAAAGGCCGAGTTCTGCCCGGGCGAGATCACCGATGGTATGAATATCCAGACGCGCCAACCGCTCTGTGGACTTGGGCCCGATCCCGTTGATCTTGCTGGCCTTCAACGGCCATATCCGGGCCACCAGATCCGCCGGACCCACGTGCGTGAGACCGTCCGGCTTGTTGAACTCCGAAGCCATCTTTGCCAACAGTTTGTTGGGCGCGATGCCGATCGAACAGGACAACCCCGTCGCCGCACGCACCGCCTCCTTGATACGGCTGGCGATCGGCTCAGGGTCGCTGCCGTGGGAGGTCAGGTCGATGTAGATCTCGTCGATCCCACGGTCCTCGATCCTCGGCGCGAGGGAGGCAACCGCCGTCTTGAAACGCATCGAGTAGTGCCGGTAGGCGGTGAAATCAGCGGGTAGCAGAACCGCACCCGGCACAAGACGAGCGGCGGTCATCAGGCCCATGCCGGAGTGTACACCCCGGGCGCGCGCCTCGTAGGTCGCGGTGGTTACCACGCCTCGCCCACGGTAATCACGCAGATGGGTGAACTCAAGGACACCATCGTCGCCGACCATCGGGGCCGCGACACGACGCCCACCGACCACGAGGGGCTGACCCCGAAGTTGCGGATAGCGCAGCAATTCCACGGACGCGTAGAACGCATCCATGTCGAGATGGGCAATGCAGCGGCTGCCGTACATCTGAGGCATTTTCCTTGAATCCGTCAATGCTCGTCGCCTCGTGGCAAGCAAAACTCGCCTTTCCCTCAATGCCACACAGCGGCGGCCACGCCAAACCTGCGGGTGCGACCGGCGAAGCAGGGAGGAATATGGATCACTTGAGCGCTATAATCGAAAAACCAATTAAATGATCCATGGCGAAACAGGCCATTGCCCAGGAGGTACCCCATGCAAACAATGACGATGGAGCAACGCCAGACACTGGCTGCCGCCGGCTTGCGGGCCTATCCAAACATTGCCCGGGCATGGGGGCTCAAGGAACAGGAGGCAGCGCGACTGCTGGGGGTCTCCGGCCCAACCTATCGACGCTGGAAACGTGATCCGAACCGGGTGCAGGCAGACGTGAACCTGCTTGAGCGTCTTTCCCTGATTCTCGGCATCTACAAGGCGCTCCATATCCTGCTGCCAAGGCCCGAATCCGCGCATGGCTGGGTGAGACGACCGAACACCAACCCCCGCTTTGGCAGACACTCCCCCCTTGAACGCATGCTTGGGGGGCATGTAGCAGACCTGGTGGCTGTGCGGGAGCATCTGGATGCCGCCCGAGGCTGATCTTCTCGCCCAGTTTTCAGAGGTGGAGGTGCATTGGCCCAAGAGCTACCGGATCGTACCTTCCCGTTTCCCACCCATAGACCGCTTCGAGGGTGTTGCCGGACAAGCCGGCGATCTGGCGGCCCTCCATGAGCTCGAGGGCCTGACCTCGAATCGCCTGCGCGAGGCGGCCGGCGAGATCCATCTGGTGCCCGAACAGGATCGCCGATTCGGGCCCGGCTACACGCCCGTCATGGCCGCCTTTACCTACCCGGCCCAGAGTCGTTTTTCCGATGGGGCCTACGGCGTGTATTACTGCGCCCGAGACGAGCACACCGCGGTGGCCGAAACCCGTCATCACCGCGAGCGTTTCCTCCGTGAATCATCGGAACCCTCGATCAACCTGGAAATGCGGGTTTATCTGGCAGAGTTGCGGGCGCCGCTGCTCGACCTCTGCGCCCCCACTGGCACTCCCTACCTCGCCCCCCACGATTGGCGGCCTTCGCAGCACCTGGGACTTCAGGCCCGACAGGCCGGTCGTTACGGATTCATCTATCTCAGCGTAAGGGGTACCGAGGGCGGTCTGTGTGCGGGTGTCCTGAGGCCACCCGCCCTGGGGCCAACCCGTCAGGGCAGGCACCTGCAATATCGATGGGATGGCGAAAAGATCACCGACATCATTGAACTGAAGGCAACGGGGTATTGACCTCGGGCCCATGATTCAACGTCCTCCGGGGTGCTGGATCACCTCAAAATCCACACTCATCGGCCCACTGCCCTGGTGCTTGAGATACCGCACCGGCCCGTAGTAGGTGAATAGCGCGGCCTTCCCCTGCTCCAGCTTGTTTTCCCGGATGAAAAGATGGATAGCGATGCCCATCTCCTCATGATGGATGATCTCCCGGCCCCGCTTGCTCTGGGGCGTTGTCTGATTCTGGGTCTGCCAGTGGAAATGGCTGTCATCCACCCAATGGTTCAGGTAACGATAGTCTGCTGCCTTGCCCTGCTGGTTCAGCGTCACCAGCAGCACATGGACCTTTTGGTCCCCGAGCACCACATGACCACTGTTCCAACTGCCCGGGTTGAACTTTGCGTTGAAAAGGCCGGGTATCTCTTCCCGGGCAAACCGCTCCCCCACCACCATCCATAACGGATCCAGCACCCCCTTGAAGCGAGCAAAAGTGCGGAACTGCTCCTGCAGCTCCGGCGTGACCACGATGTCCTCGTAATCCGGGTTGCTGGCCCGGAGGCGGTACTGACCGCTCGGATCCTTGAGCACCTTGCGCAGCAGGTACTGATTGTCGCCCGCGCCGTCCTGACGCTCGATGGCCAGGATCTCGCTGGTGATGCGACCCGCGCTCTCAGCACTGGCCAGCTCCAGCAGCAGATAGTCGCCATCCTCCACCGGCTGCTTGCCGCCATTCATGGAATTGCCGGAGGCGCGGGCAATGAAGTGCCGACCGGGATCCAGACGACCGTAACCTTCCGGCGGGAGACTGCGGTATTCCTCGCAATCGGCGGTGCCCGTCTTGAAGTGGCCACAGGCGATCTTGAGGTTGGGAAAGTACGGCAGCGACACCTGCTCCGGCCTGCGGCTGGACAAGGCCGTGACCGTGGCGCCACCCAGACCCTGCCTGACCTCATAGGTGGCCAACCGGTAATCCACCAGTTCCTGCACCAGGGCCGTCAGGGTGGAAACGTGGTCTGGAACCACCGCCTTGGCGCCGATGAAACGATCACCCTCAAGGGTGAAAAAAGACCCACCGACCCAGGCCGCCACCGGATTCTTGCGCCAATAGCCCAGCCAGCCATCCGGTGGTTCGGTGAGACCCTGATAGGCGTCCGGCAGGTCGGCCAGCAGCGGGCGGCGGCGCTGCAGCACCTGCCAGGATCGGGCCGCCAGATCCGCCAGAGTGGGCGCCTCCCGCCAGCCATCCAGCTCCTGGAAGGCCTCCAGCAGGACCATCTTGTAGCTCTTGTTCATGGCGGTGGTCTCCAGTTTCCGGAGCAGATCCGCCTGCTGCTCGATCACCGTCCGCTCCTCGGCCTGAAGGTCGGGCTCCAGGGCAGCGATCAGCCCGAACCAGTGACCATACTGGCGACGCACGGCCTGCAGGCTGGCACCGGCGCGGTAGAACTCGGTCAGGGTCGGCCGACGGCCGAGGGTGTCGCGCAGGGTGAGGTACTGATCCTGAAGATCACTGCCGCCCAGGGATTTGAGAAAATCGATGAACCGCAGGTCGTAGTTGACGTAACAGCCCGTGGGCAGATCCAGGCTCTGGTTTTCCAGATCGCGGGCAAAACGGGCCAGATCCTGATGGGTCATGGTCCGGTTCATCAGCGCCATGGGCTTGTGCAGAAAGCTCTGGTGATTGGCCACGAAATCCAGCACCACCAGTCGCTCCTTCGCCTCGGCCTTGCGCAGGCCCCGCCCCAGTTGCTGCAGGAACAGGATGCGGGATTCGGTGGGGCGCAGCATCATCACGGTGTCGATAGCCGGCAGGTCCACCCCCTCGTTGAACAGGTCCACGCAGAACAGCACCTGCAACTGGCCGTTGGCCAATTGTTCCAGCGCCTCACCCCGGGATAGCCTGGAATCGGCATAGACCGCCGCCGCCCTCACACCCTGCCGAGCAAATTGATCGGCCATGTAATCGGCGTGGCGGATGGAGATGCAAAAGGCCAGGGTGCGCCGCTGAGCCCGTTCCCGCCAGGTGCTCAGGGCATGACGCGCACGAGCCAGAGTCGCCAGCCGGTTGCCCAGCAGATCCGGGTCGAACCGGCCGTTGCGCCAGGGGATGCTCTGGTAGTCCACGTCCTCGTCGAAAACGCCGTAGTAGTGGAACGGCACCAGCAGATCCTCGTTCACCCCGGTGAACAGATCACTCTCGAACACCAGATTGTCATCGCACAAGGAGAGGATGCTGGCGTTGTCGGTGCGGTCGGGGGTGGCGGTGAGGCCCAGCAGGAAGGCGGGCACAAAGTGGTTCAGCAGGCGGTGATAGGTGGGCGCGGCGGCGTGGTGGAATTCGTCCACGACGATGTAATCGAAATGCCCTGGCACAAAACGCTCCAGGTGATCGACCCGACCCAGGGTCTGGATGGAGGCGCAGAGGATATCCACCCGGGCGTCCCGCTGGCGGCCGTGATAGAAGCCGATCCGGGCGCTGGGGCGGATGCGGGCAAAGGTGGCGGCAGCCTGGTTGAGGATCTCTTCCCGATGGGCCACGAACAGGATCCGGCGAGCGCCCATCTGCTGCGTGTCGAAGGCGGCGAGCCAGGTCTTGCCCAGGCCGGTGGCCATGACCACCAGACCACGCCGGTAGCCGTCCAGGCGTGTCTGCTCCAGTGCCTCCAGGGCCTGCGACTGAATGTGCGTGGGCGTGGGCGGCGGGTCCGACTCGGTGCTGCCCGGCTCCCATGAACGCTCCGGCGGGATGCGGCGAGCGTCGTAGGTGTCGATCCACTCGTCCGACAGCGGCACGGTGGCCGGATCACTGAACAGGGCCTGAAAGCGCGCCCGGGTTTCCAGAAAGCCCTTGTCCCCCGGATAGTTGATCCGGTAGTTCCATTCCAGCCCCTGCTGCAGGGCCTGGCGGCTGATGTTGCTGGAGCCGATGAAGGCGCAGCCCCAGTGGGCATCGCTATCCTGCGAGCCGGCAAACAGATAGGCCTTCAGATGAAAACTGCCGCCCCGGCTCTGGTAAACCCTGACCTGCGCCCCCTGCTCCTGAAGCAGCATGAGGGCACGCAGCGCCTGGGGATCGGTGATGTCCAGGTAATCGCTGGTGAGGATGCGGATACGCGCAGGACGTCGGCCAGCCGCCTCGCGGTCCAGCGCCGCCTGTAGATCAGGCAGCAACAGGCGCAGGCCGGTGTGCTTGATGAAGGCCACTGCCATGTCGATGGCATCGGCGCGGTGAATGCCGCTGCATAGATGGGGCAGGAAGGGATTGTCGTCACCACCGGTGATGAGTTGGCGGGTTGCCTTGTGCAGCAGACAGTTCAGCCACTGTTCCTCCCGATCGGGGCGTTGATCCTCGGTGAGCCAGCATTCCAGCTTGGCCAGTCCGGTGAGTTCCCGAGTCCAGACGCGGATCTGGTCTTCATTGGCATCGGTGAAGTGTCGGCCGTTGCGATCACGTTCACCCGTTCCCAGCTTGAAGCTGCAATAGATGACACCGCCCGGTTTCAGGGCCTGCCAGAGCGCATGGAAGTTGGCGGGCAAGTGGGCGGCAGGCACATGCAGCAGGCTGGCGCAGGCCCAGATGCCGTCATATCGTTCGACCTCGTCCACCTCATCGAACCGCTGCACGGGCACCGGCTGGCCGAGCAATTGTGAGGCATGGTCCGCCAGCGCCACGCTGGCATCGAAGGCACTGACGCCATAGCCCCGCCGCTTAAAGGCCAGGGCATCGCGCCCGGCACCGCAACCGGCATCCAGCACCCACGCACCGGCCGGCAAGTGGCGCAGAAAGCAATGGTACAGGGGCTCCATGTCCACGTGCAGGGTGTCGGCGATGAACTGGCCGGCGTGCTGATTGTAGTAATGGGTGGTGTCGTTCACGTCCCTGGTGCCGGGAATTGATTCAGCTGTGCAGCCTGTTGAAGAGGTGTTTACAAAATTAGGGCATCATTCGATGCATTGATCATATCAACGCGAGATAATCGGCTGGCGAGAGGATGCGCAGCCCGTGGCTTTGCCAAAAGTCATTGCCGAGTATCAATAAATCCTGATCGCCAGTGACCAGACATTGTGCCTCACCATTAAGGGCCACATGCAGCAGCATGTCATCCTTAGGGTCGCGACAGGCCTGGATGCGATGCTGAATCGGGACCACGCGTACGACTCCGCCAAGCAACTTGAGGAATTGCTGCCGCGCTTCCAGAGAAACATAGCGATCAAACTTGGGGCGGGAAAGGACATTGGCTAATTCGGTCAATGTTTCTTCGGAAGCCAGCAGAACGCCCTGGGCCAGCGCCTTGTCCACGGCACGCCCGGCTGTACCTTGTGGCACCAGCATGCGGCTGATCAGAGTATTGGTGTCCAAGACCAAGCGGGTTTCTTCCGTGCGCATGGCAGGTCTTCAATCGTCCGAAGCGAGCAACTCAGTCAGTTTGGCTTCGTCCAGGCCAGCGGCTTTGGCCTGACTACCGATGCGGTCACAAAAGCGCTGGAACTCGGCGATGTTGAGTCTTGTCAGGCGTTCGTACTCTGCCATGGAGAGCACCACAGCAACATCACGCTTCTGGCGCTGGATAATTACCGGTTCCCGGCTGGCGGTGTCGATTAACTTGGCAAAGCCCTGTTTGGCCTCGCTGGCGGTGATGGTACGCATGAGACCCTCCATGCTTGCAGGGAGCAATGTTTTGTCTATTTTAGACAAAATGGACAAAACATCAAGCCGGTTCCGACCGTTGCTCTTGGCAGCGTTAATGACCTTTGGGCGGCGCGAGTCTGCCAGCTCCAACGTTCAAACCCCCTCCACCTCAATTCCATGCCGCGCCAACCACCCCTTGCGCTGCTCATAATCCGGCATGGCTCGCTCCAGGCGGCGCCAGAAAGCGGGGGTGTGGTGGGGCTCGTGCAGGTGAACCAGCTCGTGCACGACCACGTACTCGGCGATATGGCGCGGTAGCAGGATGGTCTTCCAGTGGAAGTAGACCCGGTTCCCCTTGCCACAGGAGCCCCAGCGGTAGCCCAGGTCCTGGACCTTCACGCCCGCCGGCTCCACCCCCATGCGCCGGGCCTGCGCCTTCACCCCGGCGGTCAGCCAGTCCGTGGCGCGGGCGCTGTACCAGCGGATGAAGTGTTCCCGGGGGTTGGGCAGGGCATCCTCGCGGAGCTGGAAGTGCCTGGCCACGAGCTTGAGCGGGGCGTCCTGGGCATCATTGGGTACGCGCTTGAGTCGGTAGCTGCGGCCCAGGTAGAGGAAACCCTCGCCATTGACGTACTGCTTTTGCGGCAACCGGCTGCGGTTCTCGGCCTTCTCCGCCAGTTTGCGGTAGATCCACAGCCGTTTTTCCATCACGAAGTCGCGCAGGTGCTGCTCATCGGTGCCCGAGGGCGCCGAAATGATCAGCTCGCCGCCCCGGTCCACGGTGATCTCCAGGGTCTTGCGGCGGGTGCTTTCGCGCACCTCGAAGGTCAGGTCGTCTACGGCCAGCTGGGTCATGCGTTCATCAGCCTGTCGTGATTGCTGCGGGCCAGGTCCAGCAACCGCTGCGCCACCTCGCTGGCACGGTCGAACGGGACCACGCCCTTGATCATCAACGTGGTGAACAGGTGCTGACGCAGGGCTTCCTGGTCCGGGATATGGGAGGGTTTCCAGAAGTCGGGGATGGCGATCTCCTGCTGGATCAGGGCCACCAGTTCCTCGGTGGCCTCCAGCAGCTTGCGGGCATGGGCCTCGTCCAGTTGCTCCGGCGTCTGGCCGCTGCTGGCCACCAGCTCCCGCCAGAAGGGCTCGGCATGGGCGGGCATGTCCGGGATCGCCTCACCGTCGATGGCGGCGCCGTCACGGAGTTGGTGGATCAGGCCCTCCAGGGCTTCCACCTGTTCGGCCCACTGGCCATCCAGTTGCTGAAGCAACTCCTCCAGGCGCTCGCTGAGCCGCCCGTACTTTACCGGGTCTTCGTCCATGTGCTTGCGCACATGGGAGCGCACCGCATGCTCCATCTCCGAGGCCTTGGCGCGATCGCCCACCTGGCGGCCCAGGTGGGCATCGAACTCGGCATCGGTGAGTTGCACCGGCGGGATGCGCGGATCAATACCCAGCGAGATCACGTAATCGTCGATCAGCTTGCGCACCTTGTTGCCGATGTCCCGGCAAAGCTCCGGGGTGTCCTTGTAACGGTTGCGGGCCAGGGCGTGGATGTAGGCGAGCCGCTTGGCGTCGTTGACGAACTCCAGCCCCTCGGGGCGCGGCAGCACGTCGTCCAGGCCGCGATTGAACTCCTTGAGCTTGACCACGAACTCCGCCCGCACCCGCTCGTCCGCCAGCGCCCGCACCGCTTCCTCGGTATCGTCCAGGTCATCCACGCCCTGCCCGCGCAGCACGTCGATGACTCGCAGATGGCGATCGCGCAGCAGCGGGATCTCGTCCTTGAGGCTTTGCAGCGCGCCCTCGACATCCTCCTCGCTGTAGGCGGCCAGGGCCTCTTTGAGGTGGTTGGCCACGCCGAAGTAGTCCACCACGATGCCGTGGGTCTTGCCGTGGCCGGTGCGGTTGACCCGGGCAATGGCCTGCAGCAACTCCGCCTCCCGCAGGGAGCGGTCCAGATACATCACTCCCTCGATGGGGGCATCGAAGCCGGTGAGCAGCATGCTCTTGACGATCAGGAAGGCCAGCGGATCGTGCTTGGCGGCATCCGCCGGCGGCGTGCCATCCAGCGGCGGCAGGGGTTTCTTGAAGCGCTGGATATGGTGCTCCACGGCGGCACGGTCACTCCACTTCGCCCAGGCGGAGTCGTCATTGTTGCCGCTGCTGAATACCACGGCGAACGCCAGTTGGCACAGCACCTGACGATGGCGCCAGGCCTGGATCGCCGCCTTCACCCGTGGGGGCCGCGTGAGCAGTTGCGCATCATCTAGCGCCTTGTCCTCGGGGGAGAGGGCCAGGGCCTCTTCCAGCAGTTCGGCGCGGGCCGCCTCCAGGGCCTCAACGTAGCGCAACGCGGCGCGGCGACTGTAGGCCACCAACTGGGCCTTGTAGCCATTGGGCAGGATATGGGTGACGTAGTGACGCAGGATGTCCTGGGCCTTTTCCCGGATCAGCCGTGGTGCCTCGAAGATCTGTCCCTTGGTGGCGTACTTCTTCTTGATCGCCTCCAGTTCTTCCGGGCTATGGTCCCGGAAGAGGTCCTCGAACAGACCATCCAGGCTGGCGCCGTCCTTGATCGCCCCCTTGGCGGTGCGCCCCTCGTAGAGGATGGGCACGGTGGCGCCGTCCTGCTCCGACTCCTTGATGGTGTAGCGGTCAATGTATTCGCCGAAGATATCGTGGGTGCGCTTCTTGTCGCCCATGATGATGGGCGTGCCGGTGAAGCCGATGCGGGCCGCGTTGGGCAGGGCGCGCATCATGTTGGCGTGCAGGTCGCCGGCCTGGGTGCGGTGGGCCTCGTCCACCAGGATCAGGATGTCCTCGCTGGTGTTGAGCACTTCGAAGGGCGCGCTCAGGCTGGGCTTCTTCGGTGCACGAGCGCAACTCAAGGGGTCAGGCTCGGCCACATCGCGGTGCGCCCAGTCCAGCCCTCGGCCCTCGGGGATCTCATAGGCATCACCCTCCCCTTCGGCATCCGGGTCGCGGTATTTCTGAATGATGCCGAACACCAGACCGGGGCCCTCCCGGGCCAGCAGCTTCTTGAGCTCGGCGGTGTTACCCGCCTTCTCCACGCTCTCGCCGGTGAGCCTGGCGGTGCCGGAGAGCTGGGTCTGCAGGTCCTTGCGATCGGTGATCACCACCACCTTGAAGCGGCGCAGCGCGGGGTCGGTGCGCATCTTGCGCACCAGGAACACCATGGACAGGCTCTTGCCGCTGCCCTGGGTGTGCCAGACGATGCCGCCACGGCGGTCGGCTTCTCCATCCTCTCGACGGGTCTTGCCCTGTTTCAGGCGTTCCACGGCCCGGGTGACGCCGCGGAACTGCTGATAGCGACAGACCAGCTTGATGGTCTGGCCGCCCAGGTTCATGAACAGGGTGTAGTGGCGCACGATATCCAGCAGGTTGGCCTGGGTCAGCATCCCGGCGATCAGGCGCTGCTGGGCGGAGAGATCCGCCACGCCCAGGTCCATGGCCACCTGGGATTCCCGCCTGGGCGCGACCGTCTTCCAGCTCAGGTAATGGGCAAAACGGGCACCGACGGTGCCCACCCGGGCATCATCGAAGTTGCTGGCCACCAGGCACTGGCTGGTGGCGAACAGGCCTGGCGCACCCTCACGCTCCCCCACTTCTCCGTCCAGCCAGCGCTGATCATGGTAGCGGCGCAACTGATCCACCGCCTGACTGAGGCCCTCGGGCGCACTGCGGCTCTTGCACTCCACCACCACCAGCGGAATGCCGTTGACGAACAGCACCAGGTCGGGGATCACGTGGCCCTTGGCGCCATCATGGCCGGGCGGACACTTCACCTTGAACTGGTTCACCACGGTGAACAGGTTGTTGGCGGGCTCATCCCAGTCGATAAAGCGCAGCGTCTGGCCGCGACCCCCGTCCCACCCTTCCAGGCCATCCACCGACAGCCCATTGAGCAGCAACTCGGTGGCCTGCTGGTTTGCCTCCAGCACCTTGCTGGCGGGGAGTCGGGTGATGGCCGCCACTGCCTGATCCAGACGCGGCCCATCGAGCCAGGGTTCACCGTCGCGCAGGTTAATGGCCCGCAACTGTCGGCGCAGCAGTGGTTCCATCACCACCTGGGCGAAGCTGTCGCGATGGGTCACGGCGGGGTTGTCCACCGAGCCGGCCAGGAAGTCCCAGCCCTGCCCCACCAACTGATCGATGAAGGGCTTTTCGACATCCGTATATTCGGGACCTGCCATACCGTGGCTGCTCCATGGTGCTGTAGGGTTTTTGATGCAGGGGGCGCGGTAGGCGCGTAAAATGAGCATACCAGCCAGGAGAGACTGACCGAATGGCCACATCCCGCTCCCCCAAGAAGCGCCGCATTGTGGGCCGTGACGCCCTCCTGAAGAGCGTTGCCTCCTCCACCGGCGTGGAGACCGGCGAGGCTAGCCGCAGCATCGAAACCAGGCTGCGCTCCGGCAAGTCCCTACCGCTTGCCTGATCCGCTCCACCATCGGCTTGTAGTCACCAGCCAGCCCAGCATGGATCGCGTGGATGTAATCGTCCTTGTTTATGGCAACGCAAGATAATCGGCACTGGGCCAGCGCCTTGTCCACGGCACGGACGGCTGTGCCTTGTGGCATCAGCATGCGGCTGATGAGGGTATTGGTGTCCAGGACCAAGCGGGTTCCGACCCCACCAGCAACTTCTTGCCTATGGCCTTTTCGAAGTGCCTGACGGTTCAGCCACCTTCGGATCACCCGTTGCCCAACGAGGTAGCTCCAGAAGCTTGTAGCGGGGCCTGCCCCGTCCGGCCTGGGTGATCAGCATCTTTGCCTCGACCATTTCATTGCGGTGGTCGTTGATGGCGTCCGGGTTTTCAACACCTGGGCCAATCTTTGCCGTCAGCCACTCTTTGCTGTCTTCGATCTGAAATTCGCAACTTCCCTTATGAGGCAAAGCACCACCGAATCTGATCGAAAGAGCCTGCTCGCTTTCGGAAAGATATTCCTGGCTCAGTCGCTCCAGGCTGCGCCTGACTTGCCCCGAGTTCCTGAAACTAAATGACTTGTCTGCATGCATCAAGGAGCAGGTGGCATCATGGTCATTCAGGATGCTGACAAAGCCTCGGATCTTGTCCAGGGCACGCTGATCCATATCAGCGGCTGCTTCAGCGAGTTGCTCATCATCAACGCCAATACTTCCATCAAGCAAGCTGCGGGTTGCTTCCAGCGCCTTGGCTACAGTGCTGTCCTGATAAAATTCCAGTTGTGCCGACGATTCCTGAAGCTGAAAGCCGAATGAGCCGCGAGCAGTACCGGTGATCATCATCTGATACTGATCGCGATTAGGCACAGGTCCTGTCGGTGCCAATGTAGCGTGATGGGAGGCGCCGACAGCGGTAATGGCTTCCGAAAAAGCAGACAGTGCCTTGGCGGCGAAGGCAGCCAGAACCCCCTTAGAACCCGACACCGGACGGCCGCTGAATGTCAGCACTGCCTTAACGGGCTCTTGTTCCAGAGCAGAAGAGTCCGCTAATCTTTCTTCGAGCTCTTCAAGCCGAAGCTCCAGGCTGGCTCTGGAAAGTACCCGGTCTTCAGGGATTCCAGCCAACATACCCCTGAGCGTATTGCACTCGGCTTGAAGGTCAATATACTCCTGCTGATTCATACGTTTTCCTCCTGACCCATAAGGGAGTCAAGACGCGCCCTTGCTGCATGATCCGGCATCAGAGACACCTGAATGAATCCCTTCCATGCTCTGTCTCTTCGATGAGACCAGACGCCGTACCAGTAAGTGCTCAATGCCACCAAATCAACGCTGGACGCCCTATTGAGCGGAACCATGAAGGCGTCTACCATCAATTGTCTTTTGATCAACGTCCTGCTGTTTCTGGTGAGCCCTATGATATCGGAATAATGGGTCTTGATTTCCATCTCGCTCATCCCTGGCGGGAACTCAATGAAACTGACCACGTCGATATCATTCGGCGATCGTTTTTCTATCGCTTCGACGTGCTCCATATAGCTCCCATCCAGCCACTGGAACCCTTGTGTCAATCCTGCCTCATGCAGGCCACTCCGGTAGCGAAGGAAGCCGTCCAGTATCCTGATACGCTCTTTGGATGTACCGAAATGCTCCACGAGATCGAGCAGCGACACATGATAAGGTGAGCGATTCAAGGAAGTCGGATCGCCAGCATCCACCGGTGGCAAAACCCCTTCCGCCGTCCAGTCGGGGATCGATACGTTCATGGATTGCCTTCCCTGTCTCTGTGGTTTGGATCTGTCCGTTCATGATACCCCCCTCGTCGGCCAAGTGTCATTCGGGGGTTGACGATCAACCGCGCTGGAAATCGGGGAGCTGGATCTTGCCGGTGTTGATGTCCTTGAGCAGTTCCGGGAGAGAACGCTTGGTGCTGTCGAAGGTGGTCATTGCGACTCCCTGTGTGATGTGATCCTGATGTTGCGGGTGTTTCGGTCTATGCCGGGGTGGGGGTCTGGGCCTGGTCGAGCAACGGGGTGACTCGGACGTGGCCGGTGAGGAGGTCGTTCATGAGGCCGGATTCTAGTGATCTGAGCCAACGGACGTTTTTTTCTTCTTTCGAAAGCTTACATGAAATGGCGTTCACCCTACGATTTATCCTTTTCTGCTCCCAAATAGAAGGCAATGGGATGATTATCTCTAGCAATGCAGACCGAATTATCTGCGGCTGGGCGGACCCCGTCACCGTATCCTCAAGTCCGCGATAGGCGAGAAAATCTGAAAGAAACGAAACTTCCACTTTATTTTCTTTCAACTCGTCAAGGCACATAGCGTTGCCCGTAATATATGACATCGGCTCGGTAACTATAACTCTTCCGCAAGTGTTGCCACGGCAGGTAATAGCAACAACAGGATGCTCATGGTTGTACTCCGAATACTTGCCGATTTTCCCATTGGCACCATAGACTGGGTAGCC
>NZ_JAJNAN010000054.1:0-17160 GCF_022227565.1 Ectothiorhodospira sp. 9100 | reverse complement strand
TCATCCCCAGCCCTTCTCCCCCAGGGGAGAAGGGAGCTGAAGCCCCTCTCCCGCTGGCGGGAGAGGGGTTGGGGTGAGGGCCGGACCGTCAGTTCTTCAGCGTGGCCTTCAGTGCCCGCCGGATCATGTCTTCACTGCTGTCGGACTCCCCTTCCACCTTACTCACCAGACGGCTGGCTTCCTGGGGCTTGTAGCCCAGGGAGACCAGGGCGGCAACGGCATCGCCGGTCGGATCAGTCGGGCCGGCGGGGATGGTCCCGCCCCCCCCCAGGGTTCCCTGAGCCTGGATCTGCGCCGTCACCTTGTCCCGCATCTCGATGATCAGGCGCTCGGCGGTCTTGCGCCCGATTCCCGGCAGGCGGGTGAGTGTGGTGAGGTCATTGTCCATGACACAGCGGTGAAAGGCCTCGGCACTCATGCCCGAAAGGATCGCGAGGGCCATCTTGGCCCCCACGCCGCTCACGCGAATCAGGCTGCGGAACAACGCACGCTCGTCGAGGCTGGCGAAGGCAAACAGGACATGGGCATCCTCGCGCACATGCAGATGCGTGTGCAGGATCACCTCCTCACCGGCCTGAGGCAGCTCATAGAAAGTGGACAGGGGTGCCTCCAGTTCATACCCCACGCCATTCACCTCCACCATGAGTTGGGGCGGCTGCTTGAGCACCAGCACACCACGCAAACGTCCGATCATCGACCTCTCCTGGCAAACCCTGCTGGCAAACGGGACAAGGTGGCATGGGTATGGGCATGGCACAGGGCCACGGCCAGCGCGTCAGCGGCATCCGTGGCAGGCGTTGCCTGCAACTCCAGAATCATCGTCACCATATGCTGCATCTGCTCCTTGGCCGCCGCCCCGGTACCCACCACCGCCTGCTTGATTGACCGGGGCGCGTACTCGGCGACGGTCAGCCCGCCCTCCACGCCGGCACAGATGGCGGCGCCACGCGCCTGACCCAGCTTCAGGGCCGAGGACGGATTACGGGAGACGAAGACCTGTTCCACGGCCATGGTGTCGGGCCGGTGCCGGGCGATGATCGCCTGCACCTGTCTGAAGATGAAACCCAGACGCTCGGGCAGTTCCTCACCCTTGACGCGGATGCAGCCGCTGTCCACATAGATGCTGCGACGCCCGTCGGTGTCCAGCACCCCGTATCCCGTCACCACGGAGCCGGGATCAATACCGATGACCCGCATCAGGACATGCCCTGCATGACCTCGTCCGGGAAGTCGGCGTTGGTATAGATATTCTGCACATCGTCCAGGTCATCCAGCATGTCCAGGAGCTTGAGTACCTGCTGAGCGCTGTCCACGTCCAGACTGCTGGCCGTGGCGGCGCGCATGGTCACCTCGCCTCGCTCCGGTTTGAACCCAGCCTCGGTCATGGCCTCACGCACAGTTTCGTATTCATCCGGGGAGGTGAGCACCTCCATGGAACCATCATCGTTGACCACCACGTCTTCGGCACCCGCCTCCAGGGCAGCCTCCATGATGCGCTCCTCGTCGAGCCCTTCCGGGTAGCTGAGCACGCCCTTTTTATCGAACAGATAAGCCACGGAGCCATCGGTCCCCAGATTGCCGCCACACTTGCTGAAGGCATGGCGCACTTCGGCGACCGTGCGGTTGCGATTATCGGTCATGCAGTCCACCATCAGGGCGGCACCGCCGGGGCCGTAACCCTCGTAGCGAATCTCCTCGTAGGTGACCCCTTCCAGTTCCCCGGCGCCACGCTTGATGGCCCGTTCCACCGTGTCCTTGGTCATATTGGCATCCAGCGCCTTGTCCACGGCCAGGCGCAGACGGGGGTTGGAATCGGGGTCCGAGCCACCCATGCGGGAGGCCACCGTGATCTCCTTGATAAGCTTGGTGAACAGCTTGCCGCGCTTGGCATCCTGGGCATTCTTGCGGTGCTGGATATTAGCCCATTTACTATGTCCGGCCATGTGATCTCTTCTGTTGGTTGCTCTTGGATACTATGCCTCGGGGGCATCATGAATGGGTGGTCCGACCCGCAAAATCCCCTGTGCGCAGAAAGGCACAGACTGCCTGGGCCACCGGCCGGGCCGTGAGCAGGGTGAAATGGGTGTAGGGCACGGTGAGATGCGCGGTCACTGCCTCGCACCGGGTCTCGTCCAGGTCGACCGTGCCGTCGCCCTCACCCGGCGGCGCGGCTCCCAGGGCACGCCCGACGCCCAGGCCACGCGCGCCGGCGATCATGCCCAGTTCGCGCCCGCCTTTCCAGCGGGGCGCATCCCCCAACAGCCCCCGCTGGACACTGCACCCCAGGGTCCAGCGGGTCAGGGACCAGCGCGCCAGCGCGGCGGCCACGCCACTGCCGGAAACCGGCGTGCCCAGCATGACCACCCGACCCGGTCGCTGCAGAGGGAACTGATGGAACAGGTGCATGATCACCAGCCCACCCAGGCTATGCCCCACCAGGTGAATCACATCGGCATCGAGGGTGCGCAGATAGGCATCCAGGCGGGCCGCGTTGGTTTCGGGCGTGGCAAGGATACTGGAATAGCGAAAACGGTGCACGGCAAAGCCCTGCCGACTCAGTCGATGGGCCAGCAGCCCCATCTCCAGACCGGTCATCCACAGGCCATGTACGTAGACTACGGCCTCACGCATCCTGGGAATCCAGGCCTTTGGGCACGCAGTTCAAGATCGCCTCGGCATTGGTCCAGGAGGCCACCTGACGGGCCGCCTCATCCCTGGGCAGCCAGCAATATTCGCCATGTTCGTGGAGGCTGAGCCGAATGGCTGTCCCCGCCGGTACGCGCAGGGTGAAGTGATGTTCCAGGTTCTCATCGGCATCGGGGGGATACCGTTCCCGCCAGGGAGATACGATGGGAAAGCGAACCTGTCGATGCAGATTCACCAGGCCATCGGCACACAGACCCGTCTCTTCCTCCAGTTCACGACGGGCAGCCTGGACAGGGGACTCCCCCCATTCCAGGCTGCCGGTCACCGATTGCCAGAAATCCGCCGGTATGCGACGGCGCAGCAACAGCACCCGACCAGCCTCATCGTGGACCACCACCAGAACGGATTCAGGACGTTTGAAGACCATGTTATCAATACTTTACAGGGGACCACCCGACAGTAAAAGCGCTCGCCCCAATGCCGCAAATGCTGCCAAAGCGCCTAGAACGCGTGATTGGTGCCGGCATACACCCGGGAGTCGTTGGCGCTGACCCCATAGGCGTAGTCCAGCCGGAGATCGGTACGCACGAACCAGCGCAGGTTGATACGCAAGCCCAGCCCAGCGCCCAGATGAACGTCGGACAAGTCTATATCCCGTCGCGGCCAGACACCCCCCACATCCACAAACCCCACCCCCCGCACATCGGCGCGCCCGAACAAGGGTCGCAGATATTCGGTATTAAGCAACAGGAGCAGATCTCCCTCCCGGTAATCCCGGGGATACCCCCGCAGATTGCTGCCGCCCCCCAGGGAATAGGCCTCATCGCCAAAAGCGGTACGACCAGCGACGGCGAAGCGGGCCTGATAATTCAGGTTGGCGGCCAGTTCATGATCATCCAGGGGCCGGTATGCCCGGTAGTACAGGCTCAGATCCTGGTGGCTGGTATCCGATCCGATGGCCCGCCCACCAAAAGATACGGAGACCCCGTATTCCACCCCCTCCCGACGCCTGCCCAGGTCAGCGACATCGGTAAAACCAAGCCCTCCACTCCAACTCAGCACCCGGGCATCCTCGGGTACCGCCCCGCCAGATGCATGGGCTTCATGGCGTCGCTCCTCCCGGTTCACGCCCAGGCTTGCCCGCCAGCCGGTGCTGGGTCCCTGTCGATCCAGCCAGCGGGTGATGGAAGCACCCCACTGCTGTGTCATCTTGTCGTGCTTGCCATGACCGTCCTCTGCCGAGGCAGACTCCACCACCGAGTCGTCCTCAAAAGACAGACTCAGGCCCCAGGCGGTACGCGGAATGCGGGGGATACTGTAGCTGACCGAGAAGGTACGGGACTCCTCCTCGGAGGTATCGCTGCCAGCATCCTCCCATTGCAGACGCATTCTCAGCACCTGGTTGTAGCCGAGAAAATTATCGAAACGCAGATCGCCGCCGTAACGGATATCGCCATCAGAGGTGCGACTCAGCCTCGGCAAGGGAAAGATATAGTACTTCTCACTGACGGAGAAAATCACCTCGGCCTCGCCGTCGGTGACTTCCACCCGTGATGCCACCGACCGGAACAGGCCCATGTTCATCAGGGCCTGGCGACTGTGCTCGAGGGCCTGGGCATCCAGGGGGTCCCCGCCACGGATGGTCAGCTCCTGGCGCATGACCGATTCGCGGGTCACCCGATTGCCTTCAAAGCGGATCTCACTGATGACAGGGACATCGGGGGACGGCTCAGTCAGGGCCGGCATGGCCCCCAGGCACAGGACGACAAGAAATCCCGACAGCATCCAGAACCTCGATGACGCCACCGACCGCCCCTCTTTCCGAATTCTTGTCACGTACGGTGTTGCCCCATCGCTCTCACTGCCCCTTGATGCCCTGCTCCAGCAGACGGCGTATCACGAAGATCCCCAACACCAACAGCACGATGGCCATCATCAGGGCCCCATAGACGCCCAGGTAGGGTTTCAGGGCACTCCATTGTGCACCCAGGGCATATCCCGCCCCTCCCAGGAAGCTGTTCCAGGCAAAGGTTCCCAGAAAGGTCAGGCCAAGGAAACGCCCCCAGGGCATGGGCAGCAGCCCGGCCGGGATGGACACCAGACTGCGCACCGTGGGGATCATCCGCCCCCCGGCCACGACCCAGTCTCCTCTTCGCGCATACACGCCCAGCACCCGGTCCAGATCGGACTCGCGCACCAGTACCCAGCGACCATGGCGCCGAACCAGATCCCGCATGCGCCCCTCGCCGGCCCGTCGGGCCAGCAGATAGATCAGCGCGGAACCCAGCGTGCCCCCAAGGGAACCTGCCAGGATGGACAGCCACAGGTTCAGCAACCCCTCGTGGGCCAGAAACCCGGCAAAGGGCATCAATGCCTCGGGGGCCAGGAGGACCAGGGAGACCCCCAGGGCCCAGTAGCCGTAATCACTGATCGCATCCATCGCCAGTTCGACCATATCCATGGGTGTCAGGGCTCTCTCAACGCAGGGTGAGGGTCTTGGTGTTCACGAAGGCCAGGATACCGGCCCGGGCCAGTTCCCGACCGTAACCGGAGTCTTTCACACCACCGAAGGGCAGTCGCGGATCGCTCTTGACCATGGAATTCACGAAGGTACTGCCGCAGGCCAGCTGCCGGGCCACTGCCGCCCCCCGTTCGGGATCGCGGGTCCATACACTGCCCCCCAGGCCAAAGCGGGTATCATTGGCGATGCGCACGGCGTCGGCGTCGTCCTTGGCACGCAGGATGCTGGCCACGGGCCCGAACAGCTCCTCCTGGTAGGCCCGGGTGCCGGGCACCACCCGATCCAGGATCGACGGGGCATACCAGGCCCCCTTGCCCTGCAGTGGCTCACACCCGAGCACCGGCACGGCACCCTCGGCGATGGAGTCCTGCACCTGCTGGTGAAGCTCATCGCGCAGATCCATGCGGGCCATGGGGGCCAGACTGGTGTCCTCCCGTGTGGGATCTCCCGGCTTGAGGGCCTTGACCGCCGCCTTGAAACGCTCCATGAAACCCTCGGCGGCGCCAGGCAGGAGGATGAAGCGCTTGGCGGCGATGCAGCTCTGGCCGGCGTTCTGATACCGGGACACCACCGCCTGCTCCACGGCACGGTCCAGATCCGCATCGTCCAGGACAATGAAAGGGTCCGACCCACCCAGTTCCAGCACCGAGGGTTTGAGGGTCTCGCCCGCCACCGCAGCCACGGCCCGCCCCGCTGGCTCGCTGCCCGTGAGGGTGACACCATGAACCCGCGGGTCACGGATGACGTCGGATACCGCATCGGAGGGAATCATCAGCGTCTGGAAGACCCCGGCAGGGAAACCCGCGTCACGGAAGATTTCCTCCACCGCCAAGGCGCAGCGGGGCACATTGGAGGCATGCTTGAGCAGCGCGGTATTGCCTGCCAGCAACGTGGGCGCGGCAAAGCGGAACACCTGCCAGAAGGGAAAGTTCCAGGGCATGACGGCCAGGATCGTTCCCAGGGGCTGAAACACCACTCGCGCATCCCCCTCCACCTCGGGCACGACCTCATCGGCGAGAAATTCTGCCGCATGATCGGCATAGTAGTCACAAACAGTGGCACAACGATCGATCTCGCCCCGGGACTCACGCAGCAGTTTGCCCATCTCCTGGGTGATCATGCTGGCAAAGTGATCTCGTCGGTGGCGCAGGACGTGGGCCGCCTGACGCATTAAATCAGCCTTCTGGGCCAGCGCCAGCCCCCGCCAGGCGGGGGCGACACGCTCGGCCTGACTAAGGGCCTTGTCAATACGCGGCCGGTCCCAGGTCTCAAATACATTGAGCACGGAGCCGTTGGCGGGATTGACAGAACTCATGGGCACAGGTGAACTCCTTGGGATGCTGGGGGCCATACCTTAGTATATGCAGCCGGTTGACAGTGTTTAGGGAAAGCCGCCGCCACTTCGTTCAAGACGAGGAACGCGGCTGATGGGGGCCAGGATGCCGGTTTGCCGATCCTTTTCAATGTACTTCAAGACGGGACTAACAAAAGCATGAACATCCGGACGGTGTGTGTGTTGGGGGGCACGGGTTTCGTCGGGAGCCACCTGGTCACCCGACTGGTGGACCAGGGATACCGTGTCAAGGTTCTGACCCGGAGAGCCTATCGCTCCCGGCACCTGATGGTCCTCCCCGGCGTCAGGCTGGTGGAAGCGAACTGCCACGAGGCCTCGGTACTCCGGACGCAGTTCCAGGATTGCGAAGCCGTGATCAACCTGGTGGGTATTCTAAACGAGCATGGCCATGATGGCAGCGGTTTCCGTCACACCCACGTGGATCTGGCCCACACCGTGATCGAGTCGGCCCGCGAAGCCGGCGTGAGACGACTGCTGCACATGAGTGCCCTGAACGCCGACCCGGCCAACGGCCCCAGCCATTATCTGCGCACCAAGGGCGAGGCAGAGAATATCGTGCACACCCTGGCAGGCGAGGTGACGGTCACCAGCTTTCGTCCCTCGGTGATCTTCGGCCGGGGCGACAGCTTCTTCAACCGCTTCGCCAGCCTGCTGCGCATCACCCCGGTGCTGCCCCTGGCCTGCCCCGACGCCCGCTTTGCGCCCGTATTCGTGGGCGATGTGGTAGAAGCCTTCATGACCGCCCTGAGGGATCCGGCCACCGGCGGCGAGCGCATGGACCTGTGCGGCCCACAGGTTTACACCCTGAAGGCGCTGGTGGAATACACAGCAAGGCTCCTGGAAAAACCACGATTGATCATTGGCTTGTCCGACAGGTTATCCCTGCTGCAGGCCCGGGTCATGGAATACGTTCCCGGCAAGCCGCTGAGCCTGGACAACTATCATTCGCTCCAGCGTGACAGCCTCTGCCCCTCGGGCGGGCATTGCCCCACCGCCCTGGAATCGGTCGTGCCCCGATACCTGGGCGGGCACACCCGGCACAACCGGCTGCAGCAGTTGCGCAGCACGCCGCGCTGACCATGCAGACCTACCTGGTGGGGGGCGCAGTGCGCGACGAACTCCTGGGGCTGTCCGTGGGGGAGCGCGACTGGGTGGTGGTGGGGGCCACCGTCCAGGCGATGCTCGACCAGGGGTTCACCCAGGTGGGCAGGGATTTCCCGGTCTTTCTGCACCCACGCACCCACGAAGAGCATGCCCTGGCGCGCACCGAACGTAACACCGGGCCCGGTTACCATGGGTTCGAGGTGCATGCCTCACCCGAGGTGACCCTGGAGGAGGATCTGGCCCGGCGTGATCTCACCATCAACGCCATGGCCCGGGATGAACAGCACCGGCTGATCGATCCCTTCAACGGCCAGGCAGACCTGCGGGATCGCTGGCTTCGTCATGTCTCCCCCGCCTTTACCGAGGACCCGGTGCGGGTGCTGCGCGTGGCCCGCTTCGCCGCCCGCCTGGCCCCCCTGGGTTTTCAGGTGGCCGACGAGACCCGCCGGATGATGCAGCACATGGTGAACGCGGGTGAACTGGATGCTCTGGTGCCCGAGCGGGTCTGGCAGGAGACGGAAAAGGCTCTCAAGGCCCCGGCGCCAACGGCCTTCTTCCAGGTGCTGCGTGACTGTGGGGCCCTGGCGGTACTGTTCCCCGAACTGGAGGCCCTGTATGGCGTGCCTCAACCCCCCCGGTACCATCCCGAGATCGACACGGGTGTGCATGTGTTCATGGTGCTGGATCAGGCCACCCGCCTGAGCGACGATCCGCTGGTCCGCTTTGCCGCCCTCACCCACGACCTGGGCAAGGGCAATACCCCTCGGGAGATCCTGCCCAGCCACCGGGGACACGAGGAACGCGGCGTGGTGCTGATCGAGTCCTTGTGTGATCGACTCAGGATCCCTAACCGCTACCGGGAACTGGCCCGACTGGTCGCCCGCTACCACGGGCTTGTGCACCGGGTATTTGAACTGCGCCCCCAGACCCTGGCGCGTACCCTGGAGGGGCTGGATGTATATCGTCGCCCCGAGCGCCTGGAATCCGTGCTGCTGGCCTGCGAAGCGGATTATCGAGGGCGCACGGGCTTTGAGGCCAGGCCGTATCCCCAGGCCGATTACGTGCGCCGCGCCCATACCCGCTGCGCCGCCCTGCAGGCCCGGGAACTGGTGGCGCAGGGGCTGAAGGGGCCGGCCATTGCCGAAGCCTTGCAACAGCAACGCGTTCAGGCCCTCAAGGCGCTACGGGCCGAAGAGACTACAGACGAGGAATAAGGTCTCGCCCCGAAAACCCCATCAGCGGCACCGGTACACCCCGCCCCAGGGCCATGACCTGGAAGCGCTCGCCCATCTCCCCGGGCAGGGTGAGCATGCGGACCTGGGCCGCCAGGTCCATCTGCTCACGCAGGCCCTCGGCCTGACACGCCTGAAAGACCGACTCCAGGCCGGCCCCCATGAGGAACCAGGCCTGCGTGGTATAACCCAGCAATGACAACCCTGCGGCCTCCCCGGCCTCGGCCACAGCGGTGAAGTCCACATGGGCGGTGATGTCCACAATCCCCGGCCAGACCAGGGGTTCGTCCAACGCCCGGTGACGGTAGTGGGCCATCAGTGTGCCCCGATAGCGTTCCGGACTGTAATACTCCCGACGCGGATACCCGTAATCCACCAGCAGAATCACGCCGGCCGCCAGGCGCTCGGCGGCTGCCCGCAGCCAGCCGGACAACCCGGGATTGATCTCTGAGACATACCCCGATGGCCAAGCGCCGCCCATGGTGTCATGCAGGGCGTGCACCGTGTCCGCCAGCGTTTCCCCTGCCGGACGATCGGCCCATTCCAGGCGCTCACCGAGTGCCACGCCCCGCTCCCGCACCGCCCCCTCATGCCAATGGAACACCTGCACAGGCATGGCATCCAGCACCTCGTTACCCAGCATGACGCCTCGCAAGCTCCCGGGTTCCGGCAGAGCATCCAGCCACTGCACGCGGTTGCGCAAGGCCTCGGGCAATAACGCCACGGCCGCCTGCTGGCGCTGACGCAGATCCGGACTGAGCTCCAGGATGAGGTAACGATCCGGCAGGGATTCAAGCCCCTCCAGGGCAGTGAGGATCTCTACCGCCAGGATGCCCGTTCCCGCCCCAAACTCGAGGATATCACCGCCCCCCAGAGACTCCAGCACCTGGGCACACTGACGGGCGATACAACGACCGAACAGGGGCGACACCTCCGGGGCCGTGATGAAATCGCCCCCCCGCCCCAGCTTGTGGCTGCCCGCCGTGTAATAGCCCAACGCGGGGGCATACAGGGCCAACTCCATGTAACGATGGAAAGACATCCAGCCGTCGCCTGCGTTAATCTCCTGTCTGACCCGTTCCAGCAGGTGCTGGCTGACCTGCAGGGCTTCGGGTTCAGGCGTGGGTAAGGGGGAATCCGCGTGCATGCATGCAGTCCAAGATGATCGGCGCCATGGGGAGGGGCATTGTCGCCCCACCCGCCCCGCGCCTCAAGCCGTCGGCCCACCGCTTCGCGAGCAGCACAAGGAAACCGCATGGAACAGCCCAAGCACACCGACCTGAACGGCAAGACCGCCTTCATCACCGGCGGCGCCCGCCGCATCGGTGCCGAGATGGCGCGCACCCTGCACAAGCAGGGCATGAACCTGGTGATCCACTATCGAAGCTCCGGGCACGAAGCCCGGATATTGCAGGAAGAACTGCATCGCCAGCGCGCCGATTCGGTGCATCTGGTGGGAGGAGAGCTGCTGGAACCCGGGGCACTCAGCCGCCTGGCTAACGAGGCAAAGGCGGCCTTCGGCCGCATGGATGTTCTGGTGAACAACGCCTCCACCTTCTACCCCACGGCCCTGGGGGAAATCACCGAGGCCCACTGGGATGACCTGATGGGCACCAATCTCAAAGCCCCCCTGTTCCTGTCCCAGGCACTGGCGCCAGCGCTGAGGCAGAGCGAGGGCTGCATCCTCAACATCGTGGATATCCACGCACTGCGCCCCCTGAAGGGTTACCCGGTGTATTGCACGGCCAAGGCAGGATTATGGATGCTCACCCAGTCCCTGGCCCGCGAACTGGGGCCCCGCGTCAGGGTGAACGGCATTGCGCCCGGCGCGATCCTGTGGCCGGAAGCGGAGGAAAATGCCGGCACCCATGAGGAAATGATTCAGCGCACGGCACTCAAGCGGGAAGGCTCACCCGAGGATATCGCCACCACGGCGCTGTTCCTGATCCGCGACGCCCGCTACATCACGGGCCAGGTGATCCCGGTGGACGGGGGGCGCACCACGGTGCAGTGAGCACAGGCACCCTCGCGCCCCACCCCAGGTCAGGCATTAATTCGAGGGCAAGACCTCCACGCGGCGCAACCATTGCCCACCGGGATCAAAGGTCTCCCATAAGCGACCAATAGAGGTATTGAGCACCGGATGGATCACGTCGGCGGCAATATCCGCCAGGGGGCCGAGCACGAAGGCGTGGCGGGTGATCTCGTCACGCGGCAACTGCACTCCCGGCGCCTCCAGAACAAGATCTCCCAATAACAGCAGATCCAGATCCAGGGTGCGATCGGCAAAGCGTCCACCACCTCGCTTGCGACCATGACGCGCCTCCATCGCCTTGAACCGGGCCACCAGGGCATCGGGGGATTGCTCCGTATCGAACCCCGCCGCCAGATTGTAAAAGGGACTGCCGTCAAAACCCACGGCCCCGGTCTCATAGACGGGAGAAAAGGTGACTTCTCCGAAGGCCTCCAGGAGCTCCCGGCGGGCAACTTCCACGTACCACTCGCGGTTCACATTGGTGCCAATGCTCACGAAGGCACGGCGCAACTGGGATTCCGGCTGAGTCATCCACGCTCCCCACGCTCGATACTCACACCCACCTCCCGCGCCCCGCGGACCGCGCCCGGCTTGCCCAGGGTGAGACGCAACCAGGGCACGGGGAACTCCGCCATCACCATGCGGGCGATATCCTCGGCCATGGCCTCCACCAGTTCTCGTTCATTGCTTTCCACCAAGGCAATGACACGCTTGGCCACGGCCTTGTAGTTCAGCGTATGGTCGATACAGTCGGAATCGGCCGCGGGGCGAATATCGGCACCCATCTCCAGGTCAATGCGCACCTCCTGGCGGATACTACGCTCCCAGTCGAAGATGCCGACAGTGGTTTTCACCTTCAAATCACGTATGTAGACGATGTCCATGGGCTCGGACTATATACGCCACCCCGAGCGGGCACCAGCCCCTTGCCGGCCCGGCACGGTGCTCTGTACTTGCTCCCACCCTACCCTTCTGCTAAGGTTCCCGGCTTTCCTCAAATCAGCCTGGTTTTTCCGGAGAACACCAATGGCCCGAGTCTGCCAAATCACGGGTAAGCGCCCGATGACCGGGAACAACGTATCCCACGCGAATAACAAGACGCGTCGTCGCTTCCTGCCCAACCTGCACGAACACCGTTTCTGGGTGGAGAGCGAGAACCGTTTCGTGAAGCTGCGCATCAGCCACAAGGGCATGCGCATCATCGACAAGAAGGGTATCGACGTGGTCCTGACGGATCTGCGCGCCCGTGGCGAAAAGGTCTAAGGAGACGCACCCATGGCAAAAGGCATTCGTGAAAAGATCCGCCTGGTGTCCAGTGCCGGCACCGGCCACTTCTACACCACCACCAAGAACAAGCGGAACATGCCCGACAAGATGGAGATCAAGAAGTTTGATCCCGTCGTACGTCAGCATGTGATGTACAAGGAAGCCAAGATCAAGTAAGACCGGCCGAGTTGCCGGCAACACCTGGCTGATGAGCCCACCGCACAGCGGTGGGCCGCCAGTTCAAGGATCATTCCCTACCCTGTTCGGCCTCCAGCCGTTCCACCGTCTCCCGAGCCCAGACCTGCATGAGCCCGCCCCAGCGGTTCGCAGTGGCCGGATCCAGATCCAGATAAGTGTAGCGCCCGCCGTCCCGTATCAACACACGCAGCAACGGCATACCGCTCTCGTGCACCACCTGCCGCACCTCAATCTCTTCCCCCATGGGGGCCTGAATCTGCTCCATGCCACACCCTCCGTCGGATGGTGACGGGCTCAGCCCGCCTCCACAGTGATGCGCCGTTGCGCGTGCGCGTTGCTCAACCGCGGCATCTCCACACGAAGCACGCCATGCTCGTAGGTGGCCCGAGCCCCCTCGGTATCCACCGGACCCGGTAGCGGGATCGCTCGCTCGAAGCGCCCGTAAGCGCATTCGGCGATATGGTAGCGGCCACTGCTGTGCTCTCGCTGGACCCCTTTCTCACCCTGGACCACCAGATGATCATCAATCACCTGGATATCAAAGCTGCCCCGATCCATACCCGGCGCCTCCAGGCGCACCACCAGGCGATCCGTGTCATCGAAGACCTCAGCCGCCATCACGCCCCAGCCGATACTGCGGGTCTCCAGCTCATGCTCATCCCGTTCACCCCCGTCGGCGGACCGCCCCCCTGGACTGAATCGGGTAATGGCCCCCGAGGCGCGGGCATACAGACGCTGCCAACCGCCCAGAATGCTCTCCCAGGCATCGCTCACGCCCTGACGCAGATGCTGCAGGTTCGACATCGTCATCCTCTCCTTTACACTGCGGTGATCCCACCATCGTGAATGAGCGAGTGTATCCTCGCTTTCCAGTCAAGTATCACGTCGTCCCGACATATTTCAAGCCTGACGGAACACCACGAGCAGCTTAGCGTTCCCAGCCCCCCTCTTTTCATCCGATGATGATACGACGATCGCCCATGATCCGGTAACATTAGCCCCATGGCGAATATCCCCGAATCGACAACACTGACCGTCCGACTGCTGGCCGAAAGCGAACTTGCCACGCGCGACCCCCACCGCCTGGCCGTCATCCGCTTCGGCCAGCAGAATCGCCTGGATCCGGCCCGCCCCACGGAACTCACCCTGGCCCTCCCCCCGCTGGTGACCGACACCCCCGTGGAGGTCTGGGAGACCGGCGAACCCGTGGCGGCCGGATGCGACCAGGACATGGGTTACGCCCACACCCGGGATGTACTGTTTGGCTGGATCCTCGTGGACGAGGCCCGCTTCGACCACGACATGGACCAGGCCGCGGAGTACGCCTATGACCGGGTACTGGCCTTCCACCGGGCCATGGGATTCCCCTGCCTGCTGCGAATCTGGAACTACTTCCCGCACCTGCACGATGAGGTCGACGGCCTGGACCGCTACCAGGCCTTCTGCCTGGGACGACACCGAGCCCTCGACCGCGTCCCCCTCACCGAGGGAGAACTGCCCGCCGCCACCGCCATCGGCACCACCTCACCCGGCCTGGTGATCTACTTCCTTGCAGGACGGGAACCGGGCGTGCAGATTGAAAACCCCCGCCAGGTCAGCGCCTTCCACTACCCGCGGCGCTACGGACCCAAAAGCCCGTCCTTCTCCCGCGCCACCCTCAAACCCTGGCCGGGCAAACCGCACCTGTACATCTCCGGCACCGCCAGCATTGTCGGGCATGAAACCCTGCATACCGACGTCATCACACAACTGGATGAGATCCTGGAGAATCTGCGCGCCCTGATCGGCTCTGCCGGCGCCCCCATGGCCACACTGAACGGCAACCCCGGCGCGCTCTCCCTGCTCAAGGTCTACGTGCGCCATGCCCAGGACGTGGACGCCGTACGAGACCGCCTGCAGGCAGCGCTGGGGCCCCAGGCACCGGCCGTTTACCTGCGAGGCGACATCTGCCGGGACGACCTGCTGGTGGAGATCGAAGGTCTGCATGCCTGAACTACCCGAGGTGGAAACCACCCGGCGCGGCATCGAACCCCACCTCACCGGACGCCGCATCACCCAGGTCTGCGTCCGGGAACCGCGCCTGCGCTGGCCGATACCCGACGACCTGCCCCAGCGCATACAGGGTGGCGAGATCACCGGCGTGGACAGAAGGGGCAAATACCTGCTCATCCAATGCCCCCCAGGCATCATCCTGATCCACCTGGGCATGTCCGGCAGCCTGCGCCTTGTACCGCCCGGCACCCCACCCCGCCCCCATGACCACGTGGACCTTACCCTGGACTCCGGCCTCACCCTGCGCCTGCACGATCCCCGCCGCTTCGGCGCCCTGCTCTGGTTTAACCCCGAAACCGGCAACCACCCCCTGCTCGCGCACCTGGGACCGGAACCCCTGGGAGAAGGCTTTGACGGAAACTACCTCTTCCGCATCAGCCGCGGCCGCCGGGTAAGCATCAAAGCACTGATCATGAACAGCCAGATCGTGGTGGGTGTCGGCAACATCTACGCCTCCGAATCCCTCTTCCTGGCCGGCATCCGCCCCCGCCGCGCCGCCGGCCGACTCACCCGCGCCGAAGCCGCGCGTCTCGTCACCGCCATCCGCCAGGTCCTGGAAGCCTCCATCGCCCAGGGGGGCACCACCCTCAGAGACTTCGTCCACGAAGACGGCGCCCACGGCTATTTCAGCCAGTCCCTCAGAGTGTACGGACGCCCCCAAGCCCCCTGCCCCGTCTGCCACGCCCCCATCAAACACATCACCCAGAGCGGCCGCTCCAGCTACTACTGCCCAACCTGTCAGAAGTAACCACCAAACGGTGGGCACACAAGCCCGGAGGCCGCCACCGAACCCGCGGAGACCACCCCACAGAGGGCACACAAGCCAGAAGCCTCTGGGTGGGTGAAGCCCTCCGGGGGTGTTCACCGCATGGATGCGGTGGCCAAGCCTACAGGGACGTATTCACGGCGTCCCCCGGAGGGATTTACCCACCCGGAGGCCGCCACCAAACCCACGGAGGGCACCTTGCGGAGAGCACACAAGCCCGGAGGCCGCCAACACGGCACACCCAGAAACAAAAAGGCCGGGTACAAAGCCCCGGCCCCACACAACGGAACAACGATTGCCTCAGGAAGCCCCAGCAGTAATCCGCTCGAACTTGGCCATCAGCACATCCTGGCTCTCCTCGTGGTCCGGATCCTTGGGAATGCAATCCACAGGGCACACCTCCACACACTGAGGCGCATCAAAATGACCCACACACTCCGTGCACAGGCTCGGCTCGATCACATAAATCTCGTCTCCCGGAGAGATCGCACCATTCGGGCACTCCGGCTCGCACACGTCACAATTGATGCACTCGTCGGTAATCATCAGGGCCATAACACACTTTCCTCTTCAAAAACAATAAGATGTAATCACTCGTCCGTGGCCATGCACTCGCCTGCTCGCCCCTTTGGAGCCAACCGACAGACCTCATGTCACAGCTTCTTATGATCCCGCCCACAGCGGATGACCGCGCATCTTAGCCCAAGCGGGCGCGTAGCGCAGCCTCCACATTGTCCGCCACGAAGTGTGAAACATCCCCACCCAACGCAGCCACTTCCCGCACCAGACTTGAGGAAACATACGAATACTCCTCGGCGGGCGTGAGAAACACCGTCTCAAGATCCGGCGCCAAATGCCGGTTCATGCTGGCCAACTGGAACTCATGCTCAAAATCGGACACTGCCCTGAGACCACGCAACAACACCCGCGACCCATGCGCAGCCGCAAAATCCGCCAGCAACCCATCAAATCCACAGACCTCCACCCGCTCAAACCCCTGTAGCGCCTGACAAGCCATATCCACCCGTTCATCCAGGGTGAAAGTAGGCCGCTTCGTCGGGTTTGCGGCCACAGCCACCAACACCCGATCAAATAGCCGATGCGCCCGACGGACAATATCCATATGGCCATTGGTGATGGGATCAAAGGTCCCAGGGTAAACGACAGTCACTGGCATGTTTTGCATCCCGATCGGAGTCAGTCACAACAAATTCACACGGCGAGGGCACTCGCGCTCTTCCGCCACACGCCGCCCCCGAGCCTCATCAAGGCCGAGCGCCACCACCAGGGCCAGCGCGAACAACAGACTGCAGAACAGGATGGACACATGCAGACCCACCAGCACCTGCAACAACCCCAGCCCCATCAAGCCCAAGATGGCGGCCATTTTACTGGCCAGGCCCCAGAAACCAAAGAACTCCGCCGCCCGAGGACGCGGCGCCAACACACCCACCAGGGCCCGCCCCGCGGACTGCGTGGAACCCAGGCACAAACCCGCCACGCTGCCCACCATCAGGAACACATGCTGGGCCTCCAGCGGCAGCACCTGCCCCAACCAGGGCGTCGCAAAGATCAAGGTAACTGCCACAATCCACAACATCAGAGTGGCCAGATAAATGGTGCGAGCACCCATCCTGTCCTGAAGAAAGCCAAACCCCAAGGCGCCGGCGGCCGCCGTCAACTGGACGGTCACGAACATGATGATCCTCACCTGTTCGTCCCATTGAATGACCTGGGCACCGTAGATGAAAGTGAAGGATATAATGATATAGATCCCTGCCATCGCAAAAAAGACCGAGACCAGCAGTATCGCCAGATCACGGTAATGCCTGAGATCCTTGAACGTGGCTCGTACCCGCCGAAAACCGATCCCCAGATAACTGCGAAACCCACCCTTGAGCCGCCGGGAGCGCCCCCGCTCGACCACCCAAAGGAATGTGGGAATGGCCGCCACCAGGAAGAACATCGCCGCAAACGGCCCCACCC